>CANHRE010000004.1 GCA_947463095.1 Flavobacteriales bacterium
CTGCCGGGCAACCTTAGCTGTATCGGAGTAATCAAAGCCGTGGCGTTCATGTTGCAGCCAAAGACCAAGCATTACGGTTAATCCGCGTTTGTGCGCTTCATCCAGGATTTCTTGGGCCTGCTCAATACCCCAGGTGCGTATGGAATTGGCGCCGATGGCCAGGGCCATGTCGAGTTGAACAGTTCCGCCAACACCTTTAACATAGTAAGGTGCTCCGTTTCGCATTAGGGTAAAACCCTCCTTCTGCCGTTGCACATAGGTTTGGCTTTGGAGCGACAAAGGCCCCAGGCCAGAAATGGCAATCAAAAGAAAAAGGAGCAAGCGGTTCAAAATGCTGGATGTATTGAAGGAATTGTTAACCAACAAGCCTGTGAGCCAAATGTTTAAACGCTGCGTTTTTTTTACCCGCTTATGTCCGGTGGTATGCCGGCCGCAACGCAACGCAACACAGCGCAGGGCGGCAGCTCCCGCACACAGGTTTGCTTTGATGTGAAGAAATTGCTGCCGCATCGAGCGGCAAGTTATTGTTATTTTTACAATAAGTCAAAATTAAGCCTGTGAGTTTCTATACGCAGAAGTTGCGATAACACGATTTTTCTGGGTAAGAACAATAACCAGGCTTAAAGATCGAAGTTGAGTCCGAGTTGTTCCAGTTCTTTGTAGCGCTTTTTATCGAAGCAATAGAGTTTTGCGGCGCGATGGGACACCTGTTTTTGTTTTTCTCCAGTTTCGGCCAGGAAGTCGTAGCTGAGGATTTTTTTTCTGAAGTTGCGGGTATCTATACCTATTTGCAGGATTGACTCATAAAGTTCCTGCAGCTGCCGGAGGGTAAATTGCTCCGGCAACAGTTCAAACCCTATGGGGTGATGGCGAAGTTTCCTCTTGATGCGCCTTAGGGCTTTGGCTACGATGATGTTGTGGTCGAAGGCCAGATCGGGCAGTTCGGACACGTTTATCCACACAGCTTTTCTCGCGAAGGTAGAACGTGGCTGCAGGTTGTAGTTGCTGATGCGTATGAGCGAATAATAGGCTACCGTGATAACCCTTCCCAGGGGATGTCGGTCTACATTGCCGAAGGTATGCAGTTGCTCCAGGTGTGCTTCTTCCAGTCCGGTGAGTTCCAGCAGGATGCGTGCTGCTCCATCGTCCAGGTTTTCATCTTCACGCACCAGATTACCGGGCAGGGCCATCTGGCCTATAAACGCTTCTTCGGCGCGTTCGATGAGCAAAACCTTCAAGGCGCCGGCGTCAAAGCCCAGAATGACGTTGTCAATCGAAAATGTGTTTTGGTACATTTTAGCCATGAGCATTCAGTGGGTGAACAAAAGCGTGGTATTGCATGAAGAAAGACGAGTTTCCTGCGCGGTAGCAGAATGAATGAATGGGCGAAATTAATGCGGATGCCTGCATTTGAGGAAAAAAACGGCGGGAGAAAAACACTTCAAAAAAACGTTGAGGCTTCCCTCATGACTGATTCTCGAGAGGCCTGAGCCTCTTTTTGTTGTTTGAATATTTGCGGCTAGGAGTGGGATCGAACCGCCGTTACGCCTTCGGCGGATATGAATTTTACGCTTCATTACAGCCCAACAAAAAGAGGCTCAGGCCTCTTTTTTGTTGTTTGAATATTTGTAGCGAGGAGCGGGATCGAACCGCCGACCTTAGGGTTATGAATCCTACGCTCTAACCATCTGAGCTACCTCGCCAAACGAGGGCGCGAATTTAGCAATAAGCTGCGTATAAACAAATGCTTAGTCCTGAAGCACCCGCTCCACGGTTTCCAGCACCAGTTCGGGATTCAGGGCTTCCATGCAACTGGTTCCGTCAACGCAGGTGCCGCGATAGAAGCATTTACAGGCCTTTTCCGGTTGTACAATCGCGCCTTTGCCGAATAAATCGAATTCATGCGGATTGAAGATGTTGTTCATCAGCACAATCTTCTTTCCCAAACCAATGGTGAGGTGCATGCCCATCGTAACCTGGGTTACCACCAGGTCGCACTGATCTATGAGGTTGATGAACTGTTGCAGCGGGAAATGCCCTGGATACCAGGCTCCGGTGGCTTCATGCAACTGCCGGTTTCTGGCGTCTTCCTGCGCGCCACCAAGCAGCAGAGGCTGCAGGCCGGCTTTTTGCAAGAGGCCAATCAGCGCGATCCATTTTTCGGTGCTCCACAGCCGGGTTGTCCAACGGTCGCCGCAGCCGGTATTTAAGCCGATGATTTTTTTTTCCCTGCTGAAATTCCATTGAAACCCTTTGTCGCGGTGGGCATCCAGCAGATAAGGCTGTCCCTGGTATTCCAATCCGCAGATATCGAAAATTTCCCGCTGATAGGAAAGGGTATTGGCCTTGCTTACATCGTCGAACATTCCGGTCCTGAATTTATGCCAGGCCAGTTCATTCACGGGCTGAATTTCCCCGTCTTGCAGCACATAGCCGTATTTTTCTCCGGCATACACCATGCTCATCAGGCCTCCCGCTTCTTTTTCTTTATCTAAACAAACGGCAATGTCGAAGCGTGTATTCGCCACATACAGCACCGTGTTGACATCCAGGGTAAGGATTTCATCAATGGCGCCGGCAGGCAGAATGGCAGGGGATAAGGTAATCCAGGTAATCTTGCAATTCGGATACAGATTCCGATAGGCAGTAATCAGCGGGGTGGTGCGGATTACGTCGCCAATCGCACCCAGCTTGATGATCAGAATGCGCTTGCTCACCCTGGTATAAGCAGGGCATGACTCACAATGGTAGCCTTGTTCCTTGTGTGGTTTGCAGGGAATATGGCCTTTGTAATGGGTACAATCCGACCGGTAAAACATGAAATGCAAAACTAAAGCGAAAAGTTGGCAAGGTTTAGGCAATCAGTTAGGCACTTTTTTTGTTACTTTGAATAAGAGGAGTGATGTTGATTATGATACGCAGGCTATTTATATTTTTCTTATTTATGCTTGCAGGAGTAATTCCCGCCTGGGCAACGCATCTGGTTGGGGGCTACATCCACTACAAATACAACGGCCGGAGCGGCAATCAAGTGCGTTATACCGTCACCATGTACGTGTATCGCGATTGCACCAGCGCTGTTGATTTCGACAATGAAATCACCCTCTGCGCGTTCTACGAGAACAGGAATCTTTACACCGATTACAAGGTTCGCCTGTACCGGGAAACGAAGGTTCAGCCGGTAGGCAATACCTCCTGTCCTGAACTTGCCGAAGCCTGTTTGATGCAGGGGATTTACATTACCAACATCACCCTGCCCGTCAGCACACAAGGCTTTTTCCTGAAATGGGAACGCTGCTGCCGCAACGACCAGAACAATCTTCCCAACGGCAGCGACGGCCGGCCGTTTATGGGACAAACCTATTCTGCCTACATCCCCCGCACCGACGTGCCCAACAGTTCGCCCATGTTTCAGGATGTGCCCGTTCCATTTATCTGCGCCAACGATACCACCACCATACGCAACAGGGCCGTAGATGAAGACGGCGACTCACTGGTGTATCGTTTTATCACTCCCTGGCAAGGTGCAGATGTGAATGTGCCCTTCCCGGACAACTGCGAATTCACCATGAACATTCCCCAGAATGTGGTGTACCGCGCCGGATTCAATGCAACCTTTCCCTTTGGCACCAATGGGGTGGCTCAGATTGACAGATTGAACGGCTTAACCACCTACATGTCCAAAAATACAGGGCGTTTTGCAGTGGCCATTGAAGTTCAGGAATACCGAAAAGGGGTCTTGCTCAGCACCACCCGTCTGGATATGCAGATTCTGGTTATCAACTGCAAGCCCAACAACAAACCCAGGGTGGTAAGTCCTACCACCTTTAACTATACCATCCCACCTGGGAAGCAATGGTGTTTGGCCATTTCTGCTACCGACGGCGATGTGAATGACAACCTGCGCCTGCGCGGTTACGGCGATATGTTCACCGGCGCTAACGGGTTTAATGGTACCCTGGCGACCTTGCCCGACGGATTCGGTAAACGCATTGTGACCTCTACCTTCTGCTGGAAGCCCGACTGTGAGCAGGCAAGAGCCGAACCCTATCTGTTTACTGTTGAAGTAATTGACGATGGGTGCCCGGGTAAGTTTATCAACCAGAACTTCATCATCTATGTGAAGCCCTTTACAAGCAATGTGAAGATCAATGGCCCAGCAGCAGTTTGCCAGCAAAGCAAAGGCCTTAGATATAGCCTCTCCGGACAGCAGTCCGGTACGACCTTCCGCTGGGATGTGCGCGGCGGAATCATTACCGGATCCAATGCCGGGACTTCGGTTTCGGTCGACTGGGGTTCTGTTGATACCGGCTTCATTACCGTTACAGAGTTCAGCGCGGAGGGTTGTCCTGGGAAGTCATTTACCCTGCCCGTGTTTTTGTCATCAGCGCCTCCGCCATTCAGCATTACCGGGCCCGACATAGTTTGTCTGAACGGCAACGAACGCTATACCCTTAGCCCGTTGCCCGCCGGCGTTACTGCCACCATGTGGAACGCCGATTCCGGAGTGGTTTCAGGCATCAACAACAGCGGAAACCCAGTGAGTTTCTTTGTGAACTGGAAACGCGCCGGTGCAGGTAAACTTGCGGTGAAGGTGGAAAACAGCATCAAATGCTATCGCTGGGATACTCTGGATGTCAGTGTTCGCTTCCCAAAAACCGGTCCCATCACCGGGCCGCAGTCGGTTTGCCCTAACAATAAAGGCTTTATCTATTTTGTGCCTTCAACAGCCGGCTCGGTATATCAGTGGTTCATCGTTGGCGGCGTTCAACGCTCCGGCGGCAGCAGCGCTCAAATCACGGTGGACTGGGGTAATGCCGGTGTGGGTTTGGTGAAGGTGCTGGAAACAGACCTCAACGGCTGCCTGGGCGATACCATTCGCCTGACAGTGCAAAAAACATATTCCCTCATTGGTCAAACCCCAACAGGCCCTGTGCAGGTTTGTGAATACGACAGCTTGGTGCCTTATGGCGTGCTCCCAAAACCCAATACCACTTTTAAATGGTCCCTCGACGGAGGTTTACTTCGCGATGGCCAGGGTACGGAGCGCATCCGCGTGAACTGGGGTGCCAGAGGTTTGGGCTATGTGCGGATGAGCGAAGAAGGCTTTGATCCAGTGAATAAAGTTCCCTGCCTGAGTAAAGAAATTGAAGTGCCGGTGTTGATTAATCCTGTTCCTGGTATGGCAGCAATAAATGGTGTTTTCGAGGTATGCCAGGGCACAAGCAGCGGAATATTGTCTGTGAATGGCTTTCCGGGAAGCAGCTACCGCTGGACCGTGAATGGAAATACAGCGCTCAACGGACAAGGAACCCCGAACCTCAGCTTCAGTTATGCCGACAGCGGCAGGTTTGTGGTTACCGTACAGGAAATAACTGCAGCCGGCTGTTTAGGTCCGGTGAATGATACCGTGGTATGGGTGCGCCCAAGGCCGCTGACAACGCCAATTCAGGGTCAGGATGTGGTTTGCTGGCCGAAATTCGGACCATACATGTATCAGGTGAACGGTTTTCCGGGAAGCAGTTATCAATGGTTTATCACAGGAGGGAAGGCTGCGTCCCCTTCTACAGGCAATGCCATCAGCATCAGCTGGGATGGTACCCAGTATGCAGCCGTTCGCGTGGTTGAAATCAGCAGGTACGGATGCTCGGGAGATACCATCAACCTGGACGTATTTGTTGATAATCCCGCCATCCGGTTGCGCAGGGTTACCGTAACGCCGCCACCTCAGGATGATAAAGCCATTCAGGTGGAGTGGGAATTGATTAATGCGCCCCGATACAACAATCAATTCATCATCCAAAGAAGAGAAACCGGCTCAGGATCGCCTTTTGTCAAGGTAGGTACTGCGGCAGCGAATGCCACGCAATATGTGGATGTAGCGGTGAATACCGATTTGAAGGCCTATGATTATCGGGTGCTGGCAGTAAATCTGTGCGGTGATACGCTTATTACTGCAGCACATACCACCGTCCTCCTCAGTGGCAAAAAACTCGGACCTTATCAGGTGGATGTGCAGTTTACCGATTATCGCGGCTGGCCTGTAAGCGATTACCGCCTCTTGCGCGAACTGCTGGAGAAAACCGGATATCTGCCTTATGCCGTTTTCCCGTCACCTTCCAGGGCTTCATACGATAATGGCCTGGATTGGTTTGTACAGTGTTACAGAATTAAAGCTATGGAAGACGGCGCTGACATGCAGGAAAGCTGGAGCAATGACATATGCTTTGATTTCGATCCTACCTTGTTTGTGCCTAATTCATTCACGCCCAATGGCGATGAGGTGAATGACCGCTTCGGGGTGTATGCGGGCAGCATCAAGCAGTTTCATATGGCCATTTACAACCGTTGGGGTGCCAAGCTGTTCGAAACCTCGGATATGAAGGCCACCTGGGATGGAACCTATCAGGGAAAACCTGTGCCAGATGGGGTTTATGTGGTGCTTATTGATTACAAAGACTACAAGAACAAAGAATTTAGCACCAAAACTTCGCTCAGCCTGCTTCGCTAAGTTCCGGACAAAGCCCTTACCGACAGTTTTTCTGCGTATCACTTGCCTTATTCCAACCCATGATTATGGGGCATTTTTTTCTTTTTGAAGGAATAGTGACGGCACATGATTAATTTCCCATTGAAGAAAGAGGTTCGATAAAATGTCAGTAGAAAACCTATTCCCCGGGGTATACGTAGAGGAAATTCCCCTTGCAAGTACGGGTATCGCAGGCGCGGAAACATCCATCACGGCATTTGTGGGGAATACCTTGATGGGCCCCTCCGGCATTCCGGTGTATATTTCGGGTATTGAGGAGTATCAACGCATTTATGGCGGACTTGCCCTGGACAGCATGCTCAGCTATGCAGTTCAGGATTATTTCCGAAATGGAGGCAGGAAGGCCGTAATCCTCAGGCTTACCGGCATTGGGGCAAAAAAGGCCGTGCTCAGCCTGCCCTGTAGCACCAATCCGGTCGAAGCGCTTCAACTGGAGGCAACATCGGAAGGCGCCTGGGGAAATGAACTCAGCGTGCAGATTTTGCGCACAGAAAGGGGTCGGAAGCAACTCTTTTCTCTAAGGAAAAAACCAACAAAAGACGGGCGCTTCGAGGTGAACATCTTCTTGCAAGGGAAACTGGAAGAAACCTTCTCCTCGGTGAGCCTTATTCCCGGCGATGCCGCTTTTCTGCCGGCGATGCTGGAGGCAAATTCCCGTTTACTGCGGGTATTAAAAACGGGCTCAAGCTGGACATTGCCCCCGCAAAATCCTTTGTACACCCTGCAGGCTGTTTCGGCTGCTGGCGGACAAGATGGTACCGCGTTGCGCCCGGAGGACTATTTAGGCGATCAAGCTGCAGAAACCGGTATTTATGCGCTGAAGAAGGCAAACCTCTTCAATCTGTTATGTATCCCGCCTCCGCAGCGTGGAGGCGATACCGATATCACGGTTTATCGTGCCGCCCTGAAACTTTGTGTGGAACGCAGGGCTGTGCTGCTGGTGGATGCCCCTTCATCCTGGAGGGGCAGTACAATTTCTAATATCTCAGGTGCTGATGAGTCGTTGGGGATACAAGGACCCGATACCCGAAACGCTGCCGTGTATTTCCCTCGCCTGTTAAAGTCTGACGCGCTGCAAAAAGGACAAACAGAGGTGTTTGTTCCCTGCGGTGCAGTTGCAGGTATTATTGCGGCCATCGATGAGCGCCGTGGTGTATGGAAGGCACCTGCCGGTGCCGAAGCAGTGCTCAAGGAAGTAATTGCTTTGCAGCATGACATTCCGGAAGGGCTCATGAGCCAAATAAACGCCGCTGGAATAAACAATATTCGCAAAACAGCAGATCAGGGTATCATTCTTTGGGGTGCCAGAACCCTGCGCGGCTCCGATCGCTATGCCGATGAGTACAAATACCTTTCCGTGCGCAGAACCGCCCTGTATATTGAAGAAAGCGTGCTGCGGGGAACCCAATGGGTCATTTTTGAACAGAACGACGAAGCGCTTTGGCAAAAACTGCGGCTTCAGGCAGATGATTTTTTAATGAACCTGTTCCGCGCCGGAGCCTTTCAAGGCAATCGCCCTGATTTGGCCTATTTCGTGAAATGCGGCAGGGATACCACCACGCAACAGGAATTGGACAACGGCTATCTGAACCTGCTGATTGGTTTTGCTCCACTGAAACCCGCTGAGTTTCTGCTGATCAATATCAAGCATAAATTGCACTTTCCCTGACGGACGGTTTCTTGTTTTAAAGGAATAAGATTTGTCGGCCGTCAAATGAAGCGCTGCTGAGGTGCAGGAAGTTCCAGCTTTTCAGAAAAGGGGAACAATATTTTTGATGAACCATGCCGTCATGCTATCATAACGACCATTGGGGTAGTGCCCGGAACAGGAATCGAACCTGCACGATGTTGCCATCACCAGATTTTGAGTCTGGCGCGTCTACCAATTCCGCCATCCGGGCAAAGAACTAAAGGGCTGCGAATATATAACGAATCCCTTCAACCGTCAAGAGGGCTGCTCCGGATTCCAGTTGTTGCTGCTGTCTGAGGTGTCGTCTAATTCATCATCCATTTCCAGAATGCGCATCAGATTTTTCACTACAGCAATCTTATCCTTGCGTTTTTCTCTGGTGAAGGCATACAACAGGTTGCGCAGCATGCGCTGTACCATATCCACCGGCGTGCAGGGCTGATAATACGAAGGCCTTGGTTCCAGCTTTAATTCTTCCAGAAAGTCGTCGATATTTTTCTTTCCGAAGATTTGACCCTGGTTGAAGGGGTTAATGTAAAAGAGCACCTTGCCGTAATCATTAGGGTTTAGGTGCGATGTTTTGGCAAAGGGGCTGATTTCCTCATTGGGCAAAGGTTCTTCCAGGTAGCACAAAACAAAGTGCTGGGGCAGGTTCACCCCAAATACAGGCAGGTTCAGGCGCTGAGCAACGGTAGCATAAATGCTGGCCAGCGCAATAGGGTTGCCGGTGTGGGTTTCCAGTACCCGGTTGATAAAGGAATTTTCGGGCGCGTGGTAGTTGCTGGTATTGCCTTTAAACCCGTGTTTCTGATAGAAGGTGTGGTTGAGGATGGCAATCTGTTCCAGGGGAGATATGTCTTCCCTGAAGTCTATCCAGGCATCCAGCCTGATTTTCTCCAGCTGCACATTCAACTCCTTAGGGTTCAGTCCCGGATATTGAATCCGGGCCAGGATGATGCAGGCTTCCAGCAGGTTGCTGCTGTCGTTGCGATACCATAGTGCCAGGGCCTCTGCGAGGTCGCTTTGCTGCAGGCGCTGGATCAGGTTTTCCAGCTTTTGCATCACCTCAGGGTTCTCTTCTTCTTCCCAGCGCTGTTCCAGTGTGGGAATAAGGGCAGGTCCTTCGGCAAGCAGTTTCGATTCCACATGACTCAGTACTTCTGGGTCTTGGTCGTCCAGAAGGTAGATGAGGGCATTCAGTTCTCCCGGATTGATCACAGTTCAGGATCCTTTCTTGCCGGTGGTTCTTTTTGTTGTGCTTTTGGCTTTCACCGCAGCGGGTTTCTTCGCACTGGCAACGGCTTTGGTGGTTTTCTTCTTACCGGCGCCGGAGGCCATCAGGTCTTGGGCTTGCGCCCAGCTGAGTTGTTCAGGGTCCTGATTCTTGGGAATCATATAGTTTTCCTTACCCTTAGCCA
Source organism: Flavobacteriales bacterium (assembly GCA_947463095.1). Classification (GTDB taxonomy): domain Bacteria; phylum Bacteroidota; class Bacteroidia; order NS11-12g; family UBA955; genus REEB481. Next base: position 9,659 of record CANHRE010000004.1, read on the forward strand.
GATAAGGGCCATAGCGTCCTTTCAACACCTGTACACTCTTGTCTTCCGTGAACGTTTTGATAATCTTCCCAGCGTCAGCTTTTGCCTTTTCAGAGATGAGTGCTTTGGCCCTTTCCAGGGTGATGCTGAACATGTCTTCCCCCTTAGGAATGGTCACAAAGGTGTTGCCCAGCTTCACATATGGTCCGAAGCGGCCTTTGTTGATCTGTACTTTTTCGCCGTCCATCTCTCCCAATTCAATGGGAAGTTTAGGTGCATTGCGGGCCGCTTCAACGATGGCCAGAGCCTCTTCCGCGGTCATGGAAAGCAGGTCGCTGCCTTTTGGAACAGCATAGAACTGTCCTGCATGGCGCAGGTAGGGTCCGTATTTGCCAAGGGCAGCTATCACAGGTTCACCTTCCAGGGCGGTAACTTCACGCGGCAATTTGAATAAATCCAGCGCGGCTTCAAGGGTGATATGCTCCAGCGACTGGTCCTTGCGCAGGCTGGCGAACTGCGGGGTGGTTGTTTCAGTTTTGTTGCCGATTTGTACCAGCGGACCGAAGCGGCCCATGCGCACCAGAATGGTATGTCCGGTCTTAGGATCGATACCCAGGATGCGCTCGCCGGTAACCCTGTCTGCTTCGTTCAGGGTTTTCTCTACGTGCACGCGGAAGGGCTTGTAGAAGCCGTCAATCATATCCGTCCAGCGGGTTTTGCCGTCGGCAATCTGGTCGAAGTCTTTTTCTACGCTGGCGGTAAAGCCAAAGTCCATGATTTCGGGAAAGTGCGCCGCCAGAAAGTCGGTAACCAGAATACCTATGTCGGTAGGGAAGAGCTTGTTCTTCTCCTGACCAGCCAGTTCTGTTTTGCTCGTTTTGCGTATGGTTCCCTGTTCCAGGCTCAGGATGGTATAAGGCCTTTCTGTTCCTTCACGGCTGGCCTTTTCTACATATTCACGCTTCTGAATGGTGGAAATGGTAGGCGCATAAGTGGAGGGCCTGCCAATGCCCAGTTCTTCCATTTTTTTTACCAGGCTGGCCTCGGTATAGCGCGGCGCAGGCCTGTTGTATTTCTGCATTGCGGTGATGGTGCCGGCCTGCAGTGCCTCATCCGGGCTCACCTTGGGAAGCAAGGATGCCTGTTCGTCGTCGTCAGAATCATCCTGACCTTCCACATATACCTTCAGGAAGCCTTCAAAGCGGATCACTTCGCCTTCGGCGATGAATCTGGATGAAAGGCCGCTGCCTTCTATGGTGATGATGGTCTTTTCAAGTTCAGCCTTGCTCATCTGGCTGGCAATGGTGCGCTTCCAGATCAGGTCATACAGCTTGCGTTCGGTAAGGTCGGCACCGGCATTGTGCTCATGGAAGTAGGTGGGCCTGATGGCTTCGTGGGCTTCCTGTGCCGATTCATTCTTCGTGGTATAGTTGCGCGGCTGGGAAAAATCCTTGCCATATACCTTTGTAATTTCTTTCTCGGCAGCACCGATGGCCAGCTTGGACAGGTTTACCGAGTCGGTACGCATATAAGTAATGTGCCCATTTTCATAAAGACGCTGGGCCACCTGCATGGTCTGGGCCACACTGAATCCAAGTTTTCGGCTGGCTTCCTGCTGCAGGGTAGAGGTGGTAAAAGGTGGTGCAGGGCTTCTGAAAGCTGGTTTTACTTCTACTCCGGTAACGCGGAATTTGGAAGGTATGCACGACTGAAGAAAGGCTGCCGCATCTTCTTCTGCAGCAAAGCGGGTTTCCAGCGATGCCTTCAGCTTTTTGCCGCCGGCTGTCGTAAACTCGGCGCTGATGCGAAAGTCGCTGCGGCTGGTGAAATCGTTGATTTCACGCTCCCTGTCCACAATCAGGCGCACCGCCACGCTTTGCACACGGCCCGCGCTGAGCGATGGCTTTACCTTTTTCCATAGCACCGGTGAAAGCTCGTAGCCTACCAAACGGTCAAGCACACGTCTGGCCTGCTGGGCATCTACCAGATGCCTGTCAATGGTTCTGGGATGCTGCACGGCATGTTCAATGGCCGGCTTAGTGATTTCATTAAAAACAATGCGCCTGGTGCTGCTATCTTCCAAACCCAATACCTCGAACAAATGCCAGGAAATGGCTTCCCCCTCACGGTCTTCGTCCGTTGCCAGCCAGATGGTGTCTGCTTTTACAGCCAGTTTTTTCAGTTCTGAAACCAACGTTTTCTTATCGGGCGTTATTTCATATAAGGGAGCATAACCGGCTTCTATGTTGATGGCCCCATCGCCTTTTTTCAGGTCGCGGATATGACCCATAGAAGAGCGCACAGTGAAATCCTTTCCAAGGTATTTCTCGATGGTCTTCGCTTTAGCCGGAGACTCTACAATAACAAGATTCTTGATTCTTTCGGCCATTATGGGTTATAAATAAATGGTTTAACAACGTTGAATCCGGCGCCCTCAAATGCAACAAAATACATACCCTGGCTCAGGTTCAGTTGTTGCAGGTTGAGGGGTAAGCGATGCGTTCCTGCATGCAGCATGCCGCTGTTTTGTTCCTGCAACACACGACCTGTTGGGTCCAGCAGGCGCAGTTTGCCCGAACAGGGCGTTCGCAGGCTGATGCTGAAAGATGCGTCTGCCTGTGCTGGGTTGGGAAATACTTCTGCTGCCAGAATGGGTGAGCCGCTTAGTTCATTGATGGATGTAAAATACTGACTGATGTTGATGTCATCAATATATACGGGGTTACCGGCAGCACTTTCCACTTCAAATTTCACGGCAAAGGTGCTGGCATTTTCATATGGAGTCAGGCTCAGGCTGATGCGTTTCCACTCTGCCTGAGAAGCCGGAGCAAATCCCGGGGTCAGGCTGGTTACAGAAGCCAGTCCTGCACCGCTGCGCTCCAGAATCTGACTCCAGGTAGCGCCGCAGTTGTTGCTGATATATACACGCAAGGCCTCATTGGTATTGGCGTCTGGCCGGGCGTAGGCCACCATGAATGAAAGCTTGGCAGACTGACCTTTGAGGATGCTGAGGTCAAATTGAGGGGTTTCAAACACGTAGCGGAGGCCGGCGGTGAAGCTGGCGTTGATGGGCAATATCAGGCTCTGTTGACCGAAATGAGCTACGGACTGCGTGGCGTTCCACCCCTTGCCGTTTACCGTATAGCTGGTCCAGCCAGGTGCCGGGAAGCTGGTTTCAAAGCCTTCCACCAGTGGACTTTTAAGACTGGCCGAGGCGGGTTTTACTGTAATATAATCGGTTTTGGAAGCCTGGTTGCTGCCCTTGCTGTTTTGTACCACTAGGGTTACAGAATAGGTTCCGGGTGTCTGATAGATGATTGTTGGTGATTCCAGCGTACTGGAAGGTGTACTGGCACCTGGGAATGACCAGCTTCTGGCGCTTACCAGACCTTTGCAGGATTCATCAAAAAAGCGCACAGGGTCGCCCGCACAAACCACCAGCCTGGAAGCGCTGAAGTTGGCTACCGGTGCAACAGAAGTTTGTGGTACAACTCCGGTATTGGTGGTCAGGTTGGTGGTGCTCACATTCTGGGCTCTTCCCCCGGAACTAATTCCAAGGAAATACCACATCCGGTCGCGTTGCTTGGGTGTAAACATGGCCATGCAGCTGCCATCGGAATAGTCCATATAGTTTTCCCACTGGTCAGGAAGGTCAGGAACATCATTGGTGCAGGAGTTCCCGTTGGCAGGGCAGGATGCGTTTGAAAACTGTGCCGCCACCGGAGGGGTATCATCGCATTGGTCGTTATTGCCGAAGCATCCATCCTGGAAGGTATGGTACAAACCAAGCCAATGGCCCAATTCGTGGGTGAGCGTGCGGCCACTGTCGGAAGGAACTGCTGTGCCGATGGTGCCCACCCGGTCGTGTCTGATTACAATGCCGTCGCGGGCTGCCGAGGTGGCGAAGGGGAATACGGCATAACCAAGAATGGTACCCGCGCCACCGCCATTATCTATATTGGTTACAACCCAGATGTTCAGGTAGCGGCGGTAATCCCATTTCGCTCCACTGAGGAATTTAACATCTTCGGTATTTTGATTCACATTCACACCAAGCGGCGAGTACACCCGATTGATGCCATCTGTACAGTTGCCATTGGGGTCTATCCGTGCCAAACGGAATTCAATATCGGCTATGGCGGCCAGGGTTTTAAACGGACTTCTTATTTTACTTTTATTCGGATTGGTCAGGTTGAAATCCTGGTTTAATACCCTGATTTGATCCAGAATTTGCTCTTTGCTGATGTTCTCCGGTCCACCTGTATGGATGACGTGAAACACCACTGGTATGATGTACTTCGACCGCACCCCGCTGGATTTATACTGACGCGCTCCCTCATCTAAGGCCTTGATGCGTGCAATTTCTTCCGGATGCTCCTTGAGGAAGTTTTGCAACCACATATCACTGCCGCAGGACTGTGCCGCTGCGCTGCCTATACCAGACAGCAACAATGCCGCACAGAGGGTTTTTATGAATGACTTCACTTTTCAGGCTTTGCTGCAAATGTACCCAAATGAAGCACTATTCGCCTGAAGGATATGCAATATTCTTTACCACCGGCACTGCTGGATATCCAGGATGCAATACGGCGCAGGGCTTAGGTTGTAGCCTTTTGCATGAAGCGCTGAAACTGGCAGGGAACGCTCGAAAACTGCTCCCGAGAATAGCGCATCACGGTAGGAGGAATCCGGTTGCTCTTCCCGCATTAGTTTCACGCTGACCATGGTTTTTCCGGCTTGGAATATCCGGCTGCACATCAATGTTTCATAAGGCAGGGCCCAGGAGGCATGCAGGCGCCTATCCATCTGCCCGGGTGCTCCGGTGATGGCTATTTTCCCCGATGGACAAGCCTTGTTGGCGAACGCAACCAGACTCCGTAACTGCTTATGGCGGTTTAGGGACCACTGTTGTGCCAGGGTCAACTGGTATGCGCCAAACAGCACTATGGCCGCCATCAGCATCCCATATTGCCTTTGATGACCGGCTGTGTTGGCCGCTTCCATCATAGGCAGGCTGAGAAACAGGAACAGGGGAATCAGGTTCTTTTCCAAAACTTGGTCGCTGTCGCCTTCCCAAAACAGGAGTGCAAGCAGGGTGAACAGGAACAATCCCGCGATACCGTGCCAAAGCATCTTCATTGGCTGCTTCCGGTACAGCCAAATGGCACTGCCCGACAGCAGCAGCAGCGCTGCGCCGCTGCCATGAAGCGCGGTGCGCCACAGGTATGAGGGGATGTAGGCTTCCGGCAGGCGTTCGGGATGCAGCAGGTGCAAAAGAAACCCTTGTTCGTAGGTGTCCTGACTCCATAATTTAAGGATGGCCAGCAATATCAGGCCACCGGCCAAGGGCCACCAGCTTTGGAAAGGCTCGCTCAGGGCCTGACGGGTAGCCATGAACAGCAGCGCAGGTAATATTCCGCTGTGGGAACCCGCCGATAGCACAAAAAGCAAGGCTGCCAGGTAAGGGCTTCCCTGTTTGCTGTAAACTGCATGCCATCCAAGCGCGAAAACGGCAGCCAGGTACATTTCACTAACCGGAACAAACCATGCCGAGGCGGTCCATACGCTGCACAGCATAAAACAGGCCAGCGCAGTGCCATGAAGGTTCCTCTTAAAAGCATACAAGGCCAATATAAAAACTGGCAGTTGCAGGGAAATACTGTAAACCACCAGTACAGCATGTAAATCCAGGCCGGCATGCACCGACAGCCAGGGTGAAAATTGGGTAAGTACAGCGCTATACCTCAGGTGTCCGAAATCCATCTGACCATATTGAAACAGCCGCCAACTCATAAAGGCGCTGTCGGCGTAGAGCATGCGCAAAGGCCACCAGATGAGGGCCAGTATAAGCAAGGCGCTGTTAAGCCCCAGCAGCAGGGCGCCGGTTCCGGGCCACTTCTTGTAAATAGGATTCAAGTTGAAGCGCTATGATATCCCAGTCGAAGCGTGTTTCCACCAATGCCCTTCCTTGTAGGCCAATCAGTCGTCGCTCTTCGGGATGTTCCAGTAAATGATTTACGGCGGTGCTGAATGCTTCATCGCTCTCGCACATCACGGCGCCGTTGCCGCTTTCTATTCCCAGGCCTTTAAACCCTACCGGGGTGCACACCACCGGTACGGCCATGCTGAAGGCCTCCAAGACCTTATTTTGGGTGCCGGCACCAAAGCGCAATGGCGCTACCACCACGCAGGCGCGGGCATATTCTTCCGCCAGGTCGGGGACAAATCCCGTTACCTCCACGCCAGGGCCGCGCAGCGCTGTTACAGCAGCCACAGGCCTTTGTCCGGCGATGACAAATAACACATCTGGGTGTTTTTTTTGGATTTCGGGCAAAATGTGCTGCGAAAAATGCACTACCGCATCAACATTGGGCGCATAATCCATATTCCCCGTGAACAGCAGCCGCTTCCCTTGATGGCCCGTTGTGGCTGCCGGATGGAATGCCCTGCTGTCAACGCCGTTGGGAAGCAGCGCGATTCTGGCCTGAGGATGTTGCTGTTGCAGGAACGCCATATCCTCAACACTGCATACCAGGTTAAGCGGGAAAAGGTTCAGAACCTGTTCATATTGGGCAATGCGCCGTTGTTCTATTTGATCAAACAGCCTTTGCCACCAGGGCCGGGGAACCTGACCCCTTCTTTTCCAATAAAGAGAAAATGCATCGGGGAGGTCCAATACCACAGGCCATCCGGCAGGTTTTGGAAAATATTGGGCCATGCGCAGATGCTGCACATGTATGGCATCAAAATGTTCCTGAGCCAACAAATTGTTTAGGGCTTTGCCAAAACCCCTCGAGCGGAAAAATGCCACCTGGAACGGTATGCGGCTGAAGACAGCCTTCGCGCATTGCAGCACGGAATGGCGGCGTGGCAGAGGTACCAGGGTGATGTTTGCGAAATGCTTCCGCAGCTCGGGAAGATGTTGCAAGTCATTGGGGTCCTCCAGAAAGGTTATCAGGTGAAGGCGGTGTTTCCCGCTCAGCCTGCGCGCCAGATTCCAAATCTTGAGTTTGTCACCCCGGAAAGGTGGGTAAGGGAATCGGTTGGCAACGAAAAGGATATTCACCGCGCGGCAAATTTAAGCGATGAATACGGGCTGCAGTGCTCGGCAGGGCAGCTATCGTTAAAATGGTTTAAGTTTGCCGTGCATGCTACACGCCGCGCAGAGAATTTCAGAAATTAACGAAAGCGAGACACTGGCCATGACCAAGCTGGCCAGAGCGTTGAAAGAGGCCGGAAAGGATGTTATCAGCCTGAGCATCGGCGAGCCTGATTTTGATACGCCCGAACACATCGGTGCTGCCGCCATTCAGGCCATCCATGAAGGGTTTACCCATTATACCCCGGTGCTTGGTTTCCAGGATTTCCGGGAAGCGATTTGCCGTAAACTGCTGCGCGAAAACGGATTGACTTATCAGGCATCGGAAATTATCGTGAGCACCGGCGCAAAACACACGCTGGTGAACATCATGCTGGCGGTACTCAATCCGGGTGATGAAGTTGTCATCCCCGCCCCGTACTGGGTGAGTTATCCGGCCATGGTGCGCTATGCCGGCGGCGTTCCTGTATTTCTGAATACCACCGTGGAACAGGACTATAAGCCAACAGCAGCGCAACTCAGGGCTGCCATAAGCCCAAAAACCAAAATGTTCCTGTTCAGCAGCCCCTGCAACCCCAGCGGTACGGTATTCCAGCCTGAAGACCTGGAAACATATGCGGCGGTGTTGCGCGAATTCCCCGATATCCTGGTGGTAAGCGACGAGATTTACGAACACATTATCTTTGAAGGAAAGCACCTGAGCATTGCCGGTCTGCCCGGATTTAAAGACCGCACGGCCGTAGTAAATGGTCTTTCCAAAGGCTATGCCATGACCGGATGGCGCATGGGGTATATGGCCGGGCCGCAATGGCTGGTAAAAGCCTGCGAAAAATTACAGGGGGTGTTTACCAGCGGGGCAAACAGCATAGCACAGAAAGCAGGGATTGCCGCGCTGGATGGAACCATGGAGCCCACACGTCATATGCGCGAGGTATTCAGAGCACGCCGCAACCTGGTGCTCTCCGAACTTTCGAAAATACAGGGTCTGAAAATCAACGTTCCGGAAGGTGCATTTTATGTGTTTCCCGATATTTCCCATTTCCTTGGAAAATCCTTCCAGGGGAATACCATGAGCGATTCCAATGAGCTGGCCATCTACTTGCTGAATGAAGCCCTGGTTGCTACTGTTGCTGGTGATGCTTTTGGCATGCCGTCATGCATCCGCCTTTCCTATGCCACCGATGAAGCCAGCTTGCTCAAGGCCTGCTCCAGGATGAAGGAAGCACTGGAGAAACTCAGCTGAGCTTTGAATTAACTTTGCGCATCCCGATGCATACAAATTTTGAATCTTTATTTCGTTCATTCCGCAGCCTGAGGGTGCTGATAGTGGGGGATGTGATGGTGGATGCCTATTACTTTGGCAGCGTTGACCGCATTTCTCCTGAAGCACCGGTGCCCGTAGTGTTGGTGGACAAACAGGAAACCCGCCTGGGCGGGGCCGGTAATGTGGCGTTGAATGTACATGCCCTGGGTGCGCAACCCGTGCTGTGCACCGTTATTGGAACAGATAAAGAAGGCGAAGGTCTCAGGGCTCTGCTTCGGGCTCAGGGTCTGAGCGAGCGCGGAATCCTGGAAAGCGAAAAGCGCAAAACCACGACCAAAACCCGCGTGATTGGCAACAAACACCAAATTGTGCGCATTGACCATGAACTCACCGAGAACCTGGATAAAATGGACAGCTTCCTGCTGCTCGAATCTGTGAAGCGCGAACTCGAACAGGCCGATGTGCTGATCATGGAAGACTATAACAAGGGTGTACTTCACGAGGGTAACATCAAGGCCATCATCGCCCTGGCGAAGGAAGCCGGTGTTCCCGTAGTGGTAGATCCCAAAAAGAAGAACTTCCTGGAATATGCCGGCGTAACCCTGTTCAAGCCCAACCTGAAGGAAATCAAGGAAGGGCTGAACATCACCACCGACCTGAGGCAACCAGAACAGCTTAGCGCCGCAGTTTCTCAGTTGCAGGAGAAATTGGGCAATACCTATACCATGGTTACCTTGTCGGAACAGGGTGTGTTTATTTCCGGAAAGGGGCAGTCCCATCATATTCCGGCACACCTCAGGAACATCGCCGATGTTTCCGGCGCCGGCGATACGGTAGTCAGCGTGGCAGCCCTATGCCTGGCGCTGGAAACCGATATCCAGTTGCTGGCAGCGCTGAGCAACCTTGCCGGAGGTATTGTTTGTGAACAAACAGGGGTAGTGCCTATTGAAGCAGAACGCCTTAAGGCGGAAGCTGAACGACTCCTGGTCTGAACTTTGTACAAGTTCTAAACCATTCCACCGTTATCTCATTCATGACAAAGAAGCATTCAAAGACCTTCTTCCTTTGCCTGAGTTTCCTGTTGTTTCAGGCTGCCCAGGCACAAAAACCCTTCCTGTTTAAAGTGCAGGGTAAGGGACTAAAAGAGGCTTCCTATTTATTTGGTACCTATCATGTGATGGGAAGCCGCTACCTGGATGGTTTTCCAGTGGTGGATCAGGCCTTTCGTTCCTGCAAGGGACTGGTGAATGAGGTGCGCCTGTCGTCGGTAAATCCGTATCAGATGGCCGCCTTGTTGATGATGAAGGACAACAGCATCTCAGCCATGCTCGATACCACGGCCTATGCTTTGGTGAGCGATGCCCTGAAACAGTATTACGGATTTCGACTGCAGCAGTTTGACCAAATGAAGCCCATGCTGGTGCAAACCATGCTCATTTCTGCTTTTGCCCGCCAATGGGACACCATGTTGAACCGCTACGAAGGGGTGGCGCTGGATGCCTGGTTTGAACAAATGGCCGACAGCCTGAAGAAAGAGGTTACACCTTTAGAAACCTTCGACGAGCAGTATCAGTCTTTGTTCGTAGAAAAATCGGAAGAGGAACAGGCTAAGGAACTTAGTGATATGGTGCTGAAGACAGATTCGGTGCGCCGCGATTTTCAGGCGATGACACGCGCCTTTTATTCAGGAAACCTGGATTCGATGTGGCTGGTGCTGTCTGCCACTGGGAATCCTAACGAAGCCGCTGATATGGAACGACTGCTGAAAAAACGCAACCTTAAGTGGTTGGAGCAGCTTCCCGGAACGATGGAACGGAAATCGCAGTTTGTGGCTGTTGGCGCAGCTCATCTGGCCGGCCCGTTCGGCTTGGTGGCCGGACTGAAGGCCAAAGGCTATCAGGTAATTCAGGTATTATGAGCAGTCAGGCCGCTGCCTCCTGGTGGGAAAGGCGCTACTGGGAAGACGTAGATGTGGCCGTGGCAGGCGCCGGTATTGTGGGTTTGCTTACCGCCATTCGCATCCGCGAGCGCAAGCCAAACTACCGCATTGTGGTGCTTGACCGCGACCCACTTGCCCTGGGAGCCAGCAGCAGAAATGCAGGCTTTGCGTGTTTTGGCAGCATCACTGAACTGCTGGATGATATTGGTGAAGAAGGCTGGGATGCCGCGCTGGAGCTTGCCGTTCGGCGCTATGAAGGTTTTCAGGCACTGCGCAATATCTGCGGCGATGCGGCCATCGGCCTGAACCTTTGCGGAAGCAGGGAAGTATTTCTTCCCGGAGAAGAAGGGCGCTACCGCGAAGCCCTGCAGCTGATGCCCGAACTCAACAGCGCCCTGGCATCCATCACCGGCGAAGAAGCTACCTTCTGTGCCGCGGATGCCAGCCAACTAGCCATGAACGTGCTGTCGGAATCGCTTGTGAACCGCTGCGAAGGAATCCTGGAAACGGATATGCTGCTGCGTCGCCTCAGAAACCTGGCAACCGCGCAAGGTATCGAGTTGTATGGAGGGTTTGAAATGGGTCTGCACGAACGCAGCGGCCAGGGATTTCGCATCCGTTGCGGCAGACATGAATTGAATGCACGCCTGCTGGTGTATTGCACCAATGCCTTCACCCCTCAGTTTTTTCCTGATTTACCCATCGTTCCAGCCAGGGGACAAGTACTGGTAACCACACCGCTGGCACAAACCCTTCCCAATGAAGCGTTTTTCTATGACCGCGGATATACCTATTTCCGTCCTGTTTTCGGAAATCGTCTGCTGATGGGTGGTTTCAGGAACAAGGATTTTTCTGCTGAAGAAACCTATTCCCTGGATCCAGGAGGAACAGTTTGGCAGGAATTGATGCGTTTCACCACAGCGGTGGTACTGCCTGGTCAGACCTGGGAAGTGGCTTATTCCTGGGCAGGTACGATGGCCATGGGCGCTGAACGCAGTCCTGTCATCTGTGCCACAGAACCTGGTGTGGTGGTTTGCGCCCGCATGTCGGGGATGGGCGTAGCCCTTTCGGCAAAGGTTTCGCAGGAAGCGACTGAATTACTACTGCAACAGGTGTATTGACGGCTTTTAGAGGCTTGGAGTCTTAACTTCGCGCCGATGCTGTTGGATACCCAAACATGGTTCTTTGTAGGATTTCTACTGTTCGTCATTCTGGTGCTCATCATTGACCTGGGCGTTCTGTCTGGAAAGACCGATAAACCCGTCGGCTTTAAAGAATCCCTGCGCTGGACAGGTATTTGGGTGAGTTGCGCCATGTTGTTTGCCACCCTGCTGTACACAAAAGGAGAGTGGATACACGGGTTTTCTTCCCTCCAGCATCTGGAATCCTATCAGCAGGAGTTTCAGCAGAAGTTTGAACTCAGTGGTTCGGAAGCGTCGTCGTTCCAAGCCTTCCGGCAGCTGATTACCATACAATTTCTTACCGGCTACTTTATTGAATATTCCCTGAGCGCCGACAATCTGTTTGTGATCCTGCTCATCTTTTCCTCGTTCAATGTTCCGGAGAAGTACTACAAGCGCATCCTGCTTTGGGGCGTGCTCGGGGCTATCGTGTTCCGCTTTGTGTTCATCTTTGCCGGGGCCGCCCTGATCAACAACTTTGCCTGGACGCTGTACTTGTTCGGTGGCTTCCTTGTGTATTCAGGATTGGTGCTGTTCTTCACCAGCGACAAAGAAGAGAAAATCGACACAAAGGCCCACCCGGTGGTGCGCATCAGCAGCCGCATATTCAATGTGTTCCCCCGTTTTGTTCATTACCACTTCGTGATACGCAAGCACGGAAGGTTGTTTGTTACACCCATGTTCCTGGTGTTGCTGGTGGTGGAATTTTCTGACCTCATCTTCGCGGTGGATAGTGTTCCTGCCATCTTCGGCGTTACCAAGGATCCTTACATCGTGTTCTTTTCCAATGTATTTGCCATAATGGGCTTACGGTCCTTGTTCTTCCTCCTGTCAGGCATCATGCACATGTTCCACTACCTGAAATACGGTTTGGCAATCATCCTGGTGTTTATCGGAGCTAAAATGTTCTTTGAACACTGGCTGCACAGCATAGGCTTCAACCATATATGGAGCCTGTTCTTTATCGTGTTGGTGCTTGGCGGCAGCATTGCTGCCTCCCGTTTCTTCCCACCCCGGGAAGTGAATGCTCATTAAGGCGGAAGCCTTACATGTATCCCAGTGTTTTCAGCATGCTTTTGTAGCTCTGCTCTTTGCTGAACAGGCGCGTCCTGATTTCACCGGTTTCGTGGTCGCGGTCAATAATAACATGCTTGGGCGCAGGCGTCAGGCAGTGTTGAATGCCTCCGTAGCCGCCAATGCTTTCCTGGTATGCGCCAGTATGGAAGAATCCGATGAACAGCGGGTCATCTTCGCGGAAACGCGGCAGGTAGATGGCATTTACATGTTGCTCTGAGTTGTAGTAGTCGTCACTGTCGCAGGTGATACCGCCCAGCAGCACACGCTCGTATTCATCGTCCCAGCGATTGATGGGCAGCATAATGAACTTTTTGTTGATGGCCCAGGCGTCGGGTAAGGTAGTCATGAAACTGCTGTCGATCATGTTCCAGCGCTCCCGGTCGTTTTGGCGCTTCTGGTACAATACCTGGAAAATGGCTCCGCCGGATTCTCCAACGGTAAAGGACCCGAACTCAGTGAAAATGTCCGGCTCCGGTACTCCGTTTTCACCGCATACCTGTTTGATTTGGGAAACTATTTCCGTGGCAATGTATTCGTAGTCGTAATCGTAGCTCAGCGAATTTTTAATGGGGAAGCCTCCGCCAATATTCAGGGTGTTCAACTCCGGACATTCCTTCTTCAATTCGCAGTAAACTTTCAGGCACTTGTGCAGCTCGTTCCAATAATAAGCGGAATCCACAATGCCCGTATTGATGAAGAAGTGCAGCATCTTCAGTTGCACATTGCTTTTCCCTTTTATGTGCTGGCGATAGAAGGGAAGGATACCGCGATAACCTATGCCCAGCCGGCTGGTATAGAATTCGAACTTTGGTTCTTCCTCTGCCGCAATGCGGATACCGCAGGTGAAGGGAACATTGACCTGCGATTCCAACATTTCGATTTCTCGGTAATTGTCTATAACCGGAATGCAGTTGATCCATCCGTCGTTGATCAAGCCGGCAATGTTCTCAATGTAATTTTCGCGCTTGAATCCATTACATACCACATACTTGTCTTTGCTCAGAAAACCCTGTTCGTATAAGGTTTCTACGATGTTAATATCAAAGGCGCTGCTTGTTTCAATATGGATATCGTTTTTCAGTGCCTCTTCAAGTACATAGTGAAAGTGATTGCTTTTGGTGCAATAGCAATAGTAGTATTTCCCTTTGTAGTCTGCCTTGGCTATGGCCACATTGAACCAAGTTCTGGCCTTGTGGATATTCTCGGAAATTTTAGGCAGGTAGGTAAACTTCAACGGTGTCCCGTATTGCTCAACCAGATCCATAAGGGGAATCCCCTGAAAACGAAGTTCCTTGTCGTCGTCCAAGTCAAATTCTTCCTGAGGAAAGAAAAAGGTTTGGTTGATCAGGTCGAAATATTTGTTTTTCATTAATCCGAGTGTGCTGCTTTTGTTTTGAAATGCAAAAGTAATTCAGTCGGATTGGCTTTTTATGGATTTTTTTAGGAAAAAATGTAGGGGAAGAATACGGCAATGGCCACGGCAACTCCAAACAAGCTAGCCAGTAAAACTGCGCCTGCAGCAAGGTCTTTAACCCTTCCCGCCACGGGGTGAAATTCCGGATGCGCCAAATTAGTTAGTTGTTCTATTGCGGTGTTGAGTAACTCAGTTACCCATACCAGGGTAATGGCTATGCTTAACCATAGGTAATCTGACTTGCTTACGTTCAATGAATATGCCGTTATGAATACCAACAGGGTTGATATCAGGTGAAAGCGCATATTGCGTTCATGGCGCAATGCATAGCTAATTCCCTTGAATGCTACAATAAATGCCTGACCAAAAGGCTGTCTTGGCTTAGGCATGTTTCACAGGATTCATGCCCAGTTCCAAACCGCGTTGAATCATAAACTGATAGGCCGCATCAAAATCATTGGACACCGTTCCCTCCAGAATGGCTTCCCTGATTTCATGTTTTAGGTTGCCAATATGTTTAACGTCATGAATTTGGAAATACTCCATGATGTGTGTTCCGGTAACGGGTGGTTGCCAGTTGCGCAGGCGATCCTTTTCTGTAACTTCTTCTATTTTACTGGCTACCAACTCCAGGTTTTTCAGGTAGCGGTTTACCTTTTCTTCGTTTTTGCTGGTGATATCGGCGCGGCTGAGCAACAATAAATCGGTGATATCCTCGCCGGCGTCCACAATCAGCCTGCGCACCGCCGAATCGGTAACCGTTTCTTTAGACAATACGATAGGACGCAGGTGCAGCGCCACCAGTTTCTCTACATATTTCATTTTATGATCTAAAGGCAGCCTCAGGTTTCTGAAAATGCCCTTGACCATGCGCGCTCCTTTATCCTCGTGGCCATGGAAGGTCCATCCATCAATCGTATCGAAGCGCTTGGTGGCGGGCTTAGCAATGTCGTGTAATACAGCAGCCCAACGAAGCCAGAGGTTGTCGGTCCATTCGCATAAGTTGTCCAATACCTGAAGGGTATGGTAGAAATTGTCCTTATGGCTTTTACCATTGATGGTTTCAACGCCAAACAGGGCCACCATTTCAGGAAAGAACTCCCGGAGCAGTCCTGTTTTAAACAACAGGCTGAACCCTTTTGACGGCTTATTTGCCATCATGATTTTGTTTAATTCATCGCTGATTCGTTCTCTTGAAACGATGCCTATGCGGCTGCCGTTGCGGCAAATACCCAGGTAGGTTTCCTCTTCAATTATGAAGCCCAGGGTAGTGGCAAAACGCACCGCACGCAACATGCGCAACGGGTCGTCCGAAAAGGTTTTGTCGGGGTCTGCCGGGGTGCGTATCAACTGATCCTGTATGTCCTGGATGCCGTTGAACGGATCGTGCATGGTGCCGAAATCAACCTGATTGAGCGATATGCTCAGGGCATTGATGGTGAAGTCGCGGCGCTCCTGGTCATCCAACAGGCTTCCCGGGCTCACCGAAGGATTTCTGCTGTGGTTTTGATAGGATTCCTTGCGGGCGCCTACAAATTCCAACTCATAGCCCTGCCACTTAAGCTGGGCTGTTCCATAGTTTTTGAACAGGGCCTTGTGTTTTTCGCCGGGAAGCTGCTGCGCTACGGCCTCGGCAAACGCAGGTCCATCGCCCAGTACCACTATGTCCAGGTCTTTACATTTTTTTCCCAGCAGCAAGTCGCGCACAAATCCGCCTATCAACCAGGCCTGGGTGTTGGTTTCTGCAGCCGCTCGGGCCAAATAGTCAAAAACGGGTTCCTGAAGTGCCGGAATCACGCCACAAAGTTATGATGCAGGGACCTGCGATGCGTTCTTTTATCCTATTTTCGGCACATGGGGACGGCAGGCAGGCACTGGAAATGGATTGTGGCGGCATTTACGCTGTTGTATCTGTTGTTGCCCAATGCCAATCCCTCTTCAGATGCAGTGGGTTATGCCGCCACACAGCGTTGGAATCCGCTGCATTGTTCGCCCCACCATGTGCTGTACCATGTTTGGTGGACCCTGATGCTGAAAATCCTTCCCTTCCTGAAAAAAATGGATGTTATTGCGGTGTTGCAGGCCGGCAATGCACTGGCTGCAGGAGGGGTGCTGCTGCTCACCGGAGCACTGATGAACAGGCTTCGTTCCGAATACACCCTGGCAGTGTTGATGGTAGTTGGTTCATCCTTTGGCTTCATGCGCTATGCCACGGAAAATGAAACTTACATCATGCCCCTACTGTTCGGGATTCTGTCCTTGTGGTTTATGATGGGAAGCTTGCACGGCAGGTGGTGGTGGTCGGCCCTGGCCCTGGCATTCGCCATGCTGTTTCACCAGACTTACATATTCTGGTGGCTGCCTGCGGTTTGGTACGCCTTCCGCACAGAGGGAATAAAAAAGGCATTCATCCCGGCTTCGGCATTGCTGCTCACGGCCCTGGTGTATCAAGGCGCTGCCGTGGCTGAGGAAGAACCCCTGTGGCGCTTCGTTTTCCATGATGTATATGCGGGCGGCGTGCAAACTTCCATCAGCCTGAAGAATTTTTATATGACCCCGATTAGCCTGCTGCGCAGCTTTATACAGGTACACGGTTACATGCTCTGGTCCTGGAAGCACGATGGATACTGGTCCATACTGTTGAGTCTTGCAGGACTGGGTTTGCTTGTGTTTGCCGGTATAAAACTGTGGCGCAACATGCGTAAACCGGCAGCCAATCCTTTGTGGAGGCATTTCCTGCTACCCGCACTGATGCTGCATCTGTTGTTTGCCTTTTATTCCGAAGGGAATGCGGAATTTATGGTGATGATGCCGTTCCTCTTGGCTATGGGAGCGGCTTCCTGTGCGGTTATTGCGCCTCGTCCAATCATCTTTACCGGACTGGCGTTGCTGTTCTGGAATCTGGTTCACGGATTGCTTCCCTGGCATTTCCGGGATTTTTACGGGCACAGGCAGTTGCTCACCAAATGGGTCAACAGGCCGCCTGACTGGTTTATGGTCAGCGAAGAGCCGGTGATGATGCGCAACCTGTATTATTATCATTTTGGGGTTCAGGATTACAGCTTGATTCTCGATTCCCCTGATTGGGCCGCTGCCAAAGGAACTCCACCTGAAATGGCTATTTCTGTTATAGATTCAGTATTGAAATTGCCGCTGCGTCAGGTATTGTATGCTGACTATAGCCGCTACTTGTTTAACCGTGCAAAGGCGACGGCGCGCGGTGCACAGGCTTCAAACGGTTTGCAAACTTTTTTTCAACTGGAAACTGCAGATTCATTCAAAAATATGGCCGGCAAGCAGCTGATTTATCTGATGAAAGATCGGTAAGTTTCACTGCTGTCCAAAACGTTTTTTATTGAACAGTTAGTGTGCTGATTATCAAGGATTAAGCTGTCTTTTTTTGCCATTTTGATTTTTACCCCCCCCACCGAATCAACCATATTCTATTCTTTCCTCTTACTTTTTCCTTGATGAAAAAGTAAGCAAAAAATCAAGGCTGCTTGGATAGTGGATAGTGGATAGTGGTAAGGGATAAGTGGTAAGTGGTAAGAGCCGGTCCCCGCCTGCTCCCACCGAGTTGCAAAGCAACTGCTTGCCCCCACTGGATTGCGCAGCAAGACACCGTGGGGGTGGGGGAGCAGCTTGCCCCCCTTGTCCTTCGCTGCGCTCACTTACGCCTGCCCCGTAAGCGCAGCGACAGGGGGGGCAGGCGCAAGCGCAGCGATGCGGGGTTATATTAATAGCAATAACAGGAAACAAATATTCAGAGCCCCGGCCCCGCCCGAGTTAAGCGAGCGGCGGGGGCATATTAAGTTCTTGAAGAGTTGTCAATATTTTGGAATGGTTCTGCAATTCAAAGGCAGGTCTCCTTACCCAATATTGGCTAAAATTTATTTTGGACAGATGTGTGTTGGATTTTATGAGTGTTCAGCGGTTCTCCTATTCCCAGCCAAGTTTGCCCGTGAGCGGCACGAAGCGGAAGTCGCCCAGGATTTCGGTGCTGTAGTTTTCGCCCGTTTTGGTAAGACGCACCATTTTTTGATCGTTGCGTTGTTTGCCTACTGGAATTACCATGATGCCGCCATCTGACAGTTGATCTACCAGTGGTTTCGGGATGGCCGGCGCCCCGGCGGTAACGAGTATTCTGTCGTAGGGTGCAAATTTTTTCAGGCCCTGGGAACCGTCAGATTGGAACACTTGTGCTTTGCTGTCTAATAATGTGAGCATTTCACGTGCTGTATTGGTGAGTTCAGGGATGATTTCAACGCTGAACACCTGCAGCCCCATGCGGTCCAGAACGGAAGCCTGATAGCCGCTTCCCGTGCCAATCTCCAATACCTTCATGCCGGGTTCCGCCTTCAGCGACTGGCTTTGGAATGCCACGGTATAAGGCTGTGAAATCGTTTGTCCGTGGCCGATGGGAAAGGCTTCATCACGGTAGGCGAATTGCTCGAACTCTTTCGGGAAAAACACATGTCTTGGAATCATGCCGATGGCCTCCAGCACACGGGCATCGTGGATGCCTTTGCTTCGCAGCAACTCAACCAGTTGTCGCCTTTGGCCGAGATGTCGTGGTTGATCTTCCGGGTGGTGGTTTTTAAACATGGGTTGAAAACATATCAGATTTATACGATGAACGCAGTGTCCATATTTGCGGAGGCGCAATTTACGTCAGCGCATGATAAAAACAGGAGTCATTGCTTCCCGCCGCCGGATGGACCATTACCAGCAAACGCTGGGGGCTTTTTCCGTGCTCGACCTTGCCGGTTACCTCGATACCGACGACAAGGCCAATTATGATGCATACGGTAACTTGTTGTATGTAAACGACTTCATGGCGCGCATTGACGCGGTGATTGTGGACCGTTATACAGGGTATATTCCCGATGCTCTGGTAAAACAATTGCTGCGCAGCGGCAAACATGTTCTGGCCGATGGCTTCCTGCTTTCTGATCCCAACATGTTGCAGGAACTGCTGGATTTGAATCAGGAAGCCCGTGTGGTGTTTCAGGTTGCCGGCAGTGCCTACGCCAAGCCGGTGTTCCAGGCCGCCTTGCCCTTGCTGCATGAACCTCAGCTGATTAAGTTGGAGAAATACACACCGTCACTGGCTGTGGGCAATTTTGATCGCTGGCTGCACTTTACCATGAGCAACGAATTGGATATGGCCTTGAGGGTTATCCGCAGCGATGTAAAGTCGGTGAAGGCCAAGCCTGTATTCATGTTCAGCAACCACCCAGACTTAATCAACGTTCACCTGGAGTTTCACAATGGCAGTGTTTTTCAGATGAGCTTTGGTCGCATCCCTTCGGAAGATGCCTGTGTCATGAGGGTTTACAGCCGCGACCGTTTCTACCGCATCGACCTGGACCGCAGCAGCATTAAAGAATGCCGGTTAAAAGAAGGGGAGCAGCAACTTGACTTTGCTTTAGATGAATGGGTTCATCCCGCAGTAAAAGGTTTCGAAGAACTGGAGCGACCCGTTGTCTGGTTTGACCCCTGGAAGGCAGAAATAAGGGCCTTTGTAGAGCACATCTCTTTGGACCGTAAACCCGCAACAGGACTGGAAGAAATGCACCATGTTGCCGTGCTGGTCCGGGAAGTGAAACACCAGTTATCCAGAAACTATGTGTTTGAGTAACTTCGCAGCGTATGCGTTGTCCCGCATTTCTGTTGAGTTTGTGTGCCGCCTTTCTGGCGCTGCCGGCTTGTGACCTGATTAATCCAGAGGAGGAAATTCCTTCTTTTGTTCAAATTGATTCCTTCAGTTTTTCCACCCTTTATGCCACTCAGGGTTTGCCCAGCGCAGATATTCCCGATGTGCACGTTTACGTGGACAATAAGTTCATAGGGATTTATGAGTTGCCCGCACGGGTACCTGTAATGAAAACGGGTAAGGTAACCGTGTCGCTGCTTCCCGGTATCCGCGAAAATGCACTGGCCATAGCCCATCGCCCGGTGCGGATTTATCGCTCTTTTGACACATCTCTGATATTGGAAGCGGGAAAAGCAGTGGTTGTAAAACCGCGCAGCACCTACCGCGATAATGTGCGCTTTGCCTGGATGGAAGATTTTGAAGACCGCAGCAACTCGCTGGTATTCACCACCCGCAGCAACCGTGACAGCATGGCCATCATCCCTGCCGGATCCGCGCCATGGGCCTATCCTGCCGCCCCGAATTCAGCATGGTCGCTCTACGCAGATATGGGCGCATCCGACAGCTTTAAACTGTTCGAGCTGAAAACGTTCAACAGCTTTAATGACCTGCCCGTGGGTGGTCGCGACGTATATCTGGAAATGGATTACTATAGCACCCTGCCCCTGCAAACCGGATTGTTCAAACTTTCAGGGATGATTTACGAACAGGTGCCTTTGGTGCTGTTGCCCGAAACCGGCGGCAAATGGCGAAAGGTGTACCTGAATTTAAATGTAGAACTCGCCGGCTTAACAGCAGGAACACCCATCGAACTGTATTTCGGAATCATCAAGCAGACCGGCTTTCTGGATCGCACCAGATTTGGGCTGGATAACATGAAATTATCCTACCTGAATTGAACCGTAAACTCCAGATTCTTAAGTACCTGCTGTCCG
Source organism: Flavobacteriales bacterium (assembly GCA_947463095.1). Classification (GTDB taxonomy): domain Bacteria; phylum Bacteroidota; class Bacteroidia; order NS11-12g; family UBA955; genus REEB481. Next base: position 30,203 of record CANHRE010000004.1, read on the forward strand.
ACTTTGCTTCGGCACTGGCCGCCTGGTGGCTGTTCTTTCTGTTCAGAAAAGATTTTATAGAAGCAGCCAAACACGGCTACAGCATTCAGGTGGGCGATGATGCCAACCTGGTCCTCGGACTGCTGTTGCTGCCCTCGTGCTGGTTGCTGTTCTATACCCTCAGCGGATACTACCAGGACATACTCCGTCGCTCACGCATCAGAGAATTCTGGCGCACGCTGGTGAGCAGTACCATCGGTGCTTTGGCCGTGTTTTTCGTGTTGATTCTTGACGATTCAGTGGCCGATTACCGCGACTATTATCGCTCGCTGCTGGTGTTTTGGAGCCTACATTTTTTGTTTACCATCTCCGGTCGCTGGCTTATTGCCAGCGCTCTGATTCGCAAAATTCAAAGGCGTGAGCTGGGTTTTCCAACCCTTTTGGTAGGTTCCGGACCGGCAGCAGCAAAGCTGTTCAGGGAGTTGGATGAAGCACCCAGGTCTGAAGGTTTTTTGTTTGTAGGCTTTGTGCGCGTTGAAGAAGGGCAGAGAGCTGAATTCCACCGGCCCCTGCCCGAACTGGGGAATGCAAATCAGTTGCCCGAAATCATCAACAGCATGAACATTGAAGAAGTAATCATTGCCGTGGAAGAAGAAGAGCACCAGCAGGTTCCCGGTTTGGTGAATATGTTGCAAAATGAGTTTGTGCGGCTGAAAATATTACCGGATGCCTTCAGCATGGTGGTTGGTCTGGTGAAAATGAACAACATCCTTGGTGCCATCCTGCTGGAAGTGGATTTTGAGGTGATGCCCGCCTGGCAAAAATCGGCAAAACGCATCTTTGATATCCTGTTCTCGCTGATTGCGCTGATGCTCACCCTTCCTTTTATGCTGTTGGTGGCAGCCGCCATAAAACTCAGCTCGCACGGCCCCGTATTTTATAGGCAGGAACGCATTGGTTATAAGGGTAAACCTTTCAACATCATCAAGTTCCGCACTATGAAACAAGATGCAGAACAGGCAGGCCCGAAGCTTTCTTCCAAAACCGATCCGCGTATTACCCCCATTGGTCGTTTACTTCGAAAAACACGGCTGGATGAACTGCCGCAGTTTATCAATGTGCTGAAGGGTGAGATGAGCGTGGTGGGCCCTCGCCCGGAACGCCAGCATTTTATCGATCAGATTCTGGTTAAAGCCCCATATTACCGGCGCCTCCATCGTGTTAAACCCGGTATCACCAGTTGGGGACAGGTAAAGTTCGGCTATGCCGAGAATGTGGACGAAATGGTGGAACGCCTGCGCTACGACATCCTTTACCTGGAAAATATGTCCATCGGTCTGGATATACGCATCATGCTTTATACCATCCTCATCATGGTACAGGGAAGGGGTAAATAGGCGTGTTTTTTTGAAAACAATAGTATTACTTTGCTGTTCTGATAGTAATACTATAAAATCGGTGGAAACCCTCGACATCCAAACGGGAGCAAACCAGGACCTGAATGGGCTGGTTTTTCTCAAGGATCCGGATAGCAGCGAAACGGGCCGTGAGATTGTGTTTCACGGTGCTGAAATGATGGCTCTTTCTGGAGTGGAATCGTTTACCTTTCGCAAGCTGGCGGCAAAGGCCGGCATCACAGAAGCAACTGTTTACCGCTATTTCAGCAACAAGCATCAGCTGCTTCTGTATTTGTTAAACCGATACTGGAACGCCTTGGAGTACAAGGCCATGCAAGAAACCGTGCACATCAATAATCCATTGGAGCGTTTGCACCGTTTGGCAGAATTGCTTACCGGCCCGGTAATTCAGGCAGGGCAGGGCAACTTTGCCAGACATCTTTACGCCATTGCCATGAGCGAGTCGGTGAAGGTTCACCTTGGAACAGAAACCGGTTTAGACTGGCAAAAGGGTATGCTGAACGGATACGCCAGAATTACAGGTCTGGTGGCCGAAACCCTAAGAACGGCGTACCCGGAATACCCCTATCCGCAGGCCTGGGCTGCCACGTTTGTGGACAGCGCCATGCAACAGCAGTTTTTGATGAGGCACCTACCCGAACTTACTGAGGTGGGACAGTCGCCTGTTTCGCTCACTAAATTTCTCATGTCATTAATACCCAACCAAGCAAGTCTGGAACATGCAAGCCGCTGAAATGCCCACCAGTCCGTTTAACCGCATCCTGCAACTGGTGCGTTCTGAACGGAGGAATGTAACCTATCTGTATGTGTACGCCATTTTCAGTGGCTTGATAAACTTATCGCTGCCCCTGGGCATTCAGGCCTTGGTAGGGCTGGTGCTGGGTGGGAATCTGTCATCATCATGGTTTATCTTGGCTTTAATGGTAACTCTGGGTGTATTGCTGGCAGGCATTACTCGTCTGGCGCAACTGTCCATTCTGGAAGTTATTCAGCGCAGGTTGTTTGTGCATGTGGCCATGCGCTTCAGCCGAAATCTGGCAGCTTCTGTTTATCCTGAAAAAATATACCCTAACCTGCCCGAATTATCGGATAAGTTCCTCGACATCATCACCATACAGAAAAGCTTCTCGAAGTTGCTGCTTGACTTCACAGCATCCTTACTGCAGCTGGTTTTCGGGCTGCTTTTGCTTTCATTGTATCATCCGTTGTTCATTGCCATCGGCGCCGGGCTGGTTGTAATTCTGGCGGCGGTAATCAGGGCAACATGGCATCGCGGAATCATCACTTCCCGCAAGGAGAGTGACTACAAATTCAAAACAGCGTTTTGGCTTACAGAAATAGCATCCAACCGCAACATATTTCGCTTACAAGCCCGCAGGCAATACCACATGGAACGCACCAATGCTTATGTTGACGGATATCTGGAAGGTCGAGAGGGCCATTTCAAAGTCCTGATGTCGCAGGTGAGCCTCACTGTGGTTTTGAAAACCATGCTGATAGGCAGTTTGCTCTTTCTGGGAAGCGTATTGCTGGTGAATGAACAAATCAACCTCGGGCAATTTGTGGCCAGTGAAATTCTGGTAATCCTGTTGCTGGAATCGGTAGAAAAGTTGGTGCTGAGCGTAGAGCATATTTACGATTCTGCCATCGCGCTGGAAAAGGTATCGCTGGTTACCGATCAGGCTGATGAGTTGCCCACCGGCGTTCATTTGGATATGCAGCAGGCACCTGAGCTCAGCATATACGACCGCAATACACGCAAAGACGTGCTGCACGTTCGGGCCGGTGAAAAAATCTGTATTTGCGGACAACCCGGTTCAGGACGAACGCGTATCCTAAAATGGTTCAGCGGCCTAACCGACAATCAATATGAAATGCTGGTAGCCGGTGTTCCTCTGGATAACCTGAACCTGGCTGATTACGGCGCGCATGTGGGCCTGTGCCTTCAATCCTCAGGAATTTTCAAAGGCACCCTGGCTGGAAATATTACCTTGTCTGATGAAGCGCCGGCTGAACGCATCAAGGTGCTGCTGGAGAAATTGCATCTGTCTGAATTTGTGCGGCATGCCGAACGCGGTTTGATGCACCAGTTTGAAGGAACCCGAACCCTTCCAAACCACATCCAGAAGAAAATAACCCTGGCCAGGGCCATATATCATCAGCCTACGCTTATACTGGTGGATGACATCTGGACCGCCTTCGACCGCAAAGAGCTGCAGGACATCCTTCAATATTTGAATGAACTACCCGCCACCGTTATCGTGGTGAGCAACCTGGCTCCGGTAGCTGCCGGATTTGATCGCTGTATCGAAATGAATGAAGCAGGCTTTACCGATTACGGGAAGGTTCAAACCGGTGCAATGCCGGAACGTTTAACCAATTTTATGTGGCAGTAATATGAACTTCAAACCAGATTCGGTGTTTGTTCACCTGAGCAGTTTCACCAGAATAAAAGAGAGTTTCTGGACGCGGAAGGGCATGGGACGCATGATGTGGGCCCTGCTGATCATCATCCTGGTGTTTATGTTCCTGCCCTGGACGCAAAACATTAACTCCTACGGAAGGGTAACCACCCTGCTCCCGGATCAGCGTCCACAGGAAGTACAAACCGTCATCGGCGGAAGATTGGCACAATGGCTGGTGCGCGAAGGCGATACCGTGCGCAAAGGCGATACCATTGTGTTGATTACCGAAGTGAAGGATACCTACCTCGACCCAGGTTTGCTGGACCAAACCGAACGCCAGGTGAAAAGCAAAGAGCAGTCCATGGAGGGCTACAGCTCGAAGGTGAATGCCATCAGCAGACAAATCAGTAGCCTGGAATCGCTGCAGGAACTTAAATACCGTCAGGCCGCCAACAAGGTAAGCCAGGAAAAGCTGAAGCTGAATGCGGATTTTGCAGAGCTGCAAGCTGCCCGAACCGATTTATCCATAGCCCGAACCAGGTATTCCAGAGATTCTTTATTGATGGTTCAGGGGTTGAAATCGCCCCTGGAATTGGAAAGCCGGAAGCTCAAACTTCAGGAAACCATTGCCAAGTTGAATTCGATGGAGAACAAATTGGACATCACCAAGTCAACCTTGTCCAATGCAGAATACGAGCTGCGCAATGTAATCAACGAATACGGAGAGAAGCTGGCCAAAGCGGAAAGTGAGCGCTTCAGCGCTGTTTCAGGCCAGATGGAAACAGAAGCTGAAATTGCCAAAATGCGCAATACCCTGAGCAACTATAAAATACGCTCCGGGTTTTATGTGGTTACAGCGCCTCAGGATGGCATCATCACCCGCGCACTGACCGCAGGTCTTGGAGAAACAGTCAAGGAAGGTGAAGCCATCTGTTCTATCATGCCCCTGCATTATCGCCTGGCGGTGGAATTGTTCCTGGACCCTATGGATCTGCCCCTTATTCGCAAAGGCAGTAAGGTGCGCTTCCTGTTTGATGGCTGGCCCGCCCTGGTTTTTTCCGGCTGGCCCGCAATGACTTACGGAACCTTTCCAGGTGCCGTAGTAGCCATTGACCCCTTTCCCGGCAAAGACGGAAAATACCGCGTGCTGGTCGCCCCACAGGAAAATGCCAAGGACTGGCCCGAAATGCTTCGCGTAGGGAGCGGAGCCAGAGGCATAGCCCTGCTCGGAAAAGTTCCTGTATGGTATGAAATATGGCGACAACTCAATGGGTTCCCTCCTGATTTTTACCACGGAACCGTGAAGCCTGAAACAGCAACACCTGACCAGGTTAAACGATGAAAAGTAGGATATCTCTGCTGCTTGCTATGCTGCTTCCCGGCTTTCTGGCCTTTGGGCAAGCAGATACGGTGCTGTTCCCCGTAAAAGTGGTGCTCGATATGGTGGCGGCAAACCACCCCGCACTGCGCCAGGCAGCACTGCTCTCCAAATCGGCCGAACTGAACCTCCGCCAGGCCAGAGGTTCCTTCGATCCCAAAATGTTCCTGGATAACAGCAATAAGCAGTTTCAAGGTAAAAATTATTATGACGTGCTGCATGTGGGCTTGAAAGTGCCCACCTGGTTTGGGCTGGAAGGACAATTTGGGTATGAACAGGCCCAAGGTACCAACCTGGACCCAGGTCAACTGTTGCCGCCTTCTGGATTATCCTATGCCGGGCTTTCTATGCCGCTGCTGCGCGGTTTGCTCACTGACCAGCGTCGAACAGCCCTGGCTATGGCGAAGGTGCAGGTTCAAAGTACCGTTTTTGAACGGCAGCAACTGCTCAATGGGTTGTGTGCCGATGTGTTTTCCGCTTATGTGCGCTGGTATGGGGCATTTCTTGAATACGAATTGTTTTCATCAGCAACCCGCGCCGCAGAATTGCGCCTGAGACAGGTGAAACAGTCTGTGCTGGCTGGCGAGCGCGCACGCATTGATACCCTTGAAAATGATGTACTCAGGCGCAACTTCACCCTATCGCGCGATGCCGCAGGAGCGAAAATGCTCAAAACGTCGCTTGAGCTAAGCGTGCACCTATGGAGTGAACAAGGTGAACCACTGGAAATGGCTTCCGCACTGAAACCCGGAGTCATAGGACTGGAAGTGCTGGACTCCATGGCCGATACATGGAACTTCAACCGCATGCGCAGCGATGTGCAGCAGCTGCAACCGCTGCTCAGAGAACAAGGGAACAACCTGAACCTCTATGTGCTGGAACGCAGGTTGAAACAGCAGACGCTGCTTCCTGAACTCAACCTGAAATACAACATCCTTACAGAAGGAATATACCGCGCCAATCCACCCGCCGTACCCTATTGGAATAACTACCGCTGGGGCATCAGCGCACAATCCAGCCTGTTCCTGCGAAAGGAACGCGCCGCTTATGGATTGGCAGACGTGAAACTAGAACAGGCCAGAATTAAATATCGGATGAAATCGCTGGAAACCACCCGAAAGTTGCAGGCCTATTGGTCTATGTATGCCACGTATAATGCGCTGGAACTGGATTACAGGAAGGTGGTGGCTGGTTATCAGTCGCTGCTGGATGCGGAGCTGGCCAGACTGGAAGCAGGAGAGAGTACCCTGTTCCTGGTCAATACCCGCGAAATACGTTTTCTTGAAAGCCGCCTGAAGCTGGTTGAATACCAGATGGCGCGCTATCAGTACCTTTTGGATTACTTGAGGGAAGCAGGCCAGTTGTGGCGCTTTTTTCCCTGAAAAGTCGGCGAAACTTGTGGATAATAAAGCCCCCGCTCATGGCCGTTTCACGCGGGTTTAGCGGTATTTTTACCATCTCTAAAAAGGTATTTTATACGCATTCATGAGTTCACCACAATCCAATCAATACAACGCTGACAACATTCAGGTCCTAGAAGGTCTTGAAGCAGTGAGGAAACGCCCGGCCATGTACATCGGCGATGTGGGTCTTAAAGGTCTTCACCATCTGGTATATGAAGTTGTCGATAATTCTATCGACGAGGCCCTTGCCGGTCATTGCCAGAGCATTGAGGTGCACATTCTTGAAGATAACTCCATCCGCGTTCTTGACGATGGCAGGGGTATCCCCACCGACATGCACCCCAAGGAGAAGCGCTCAGCCCTGGAAGTGGTAATGACTGTGTTGCACGCCGGAGGGAAATTTGACAAGGACTCCTACAAGGTTTCCGGAGGCCTCCACGGTGTGGGTGTAAGTTGTGTAAACGCACTTTCTGCCCACATGACGGTTCGCGTGTTCAGGGAAGGGAAAATCTACCAGCAGGAATACCGTGCAGGGAAACCGCAATACGACGTGAAGGTGGTTGGCGAAACAACCCAGCGCGGCACAGAAGTTACCTTCACCCCCGATGATACCATATTCCAGAATACCGTTTACAACTTTGAAACCCTGGAAAACCGCCTGCGTGAACTGGCTTACCTGAATAAAGGTATCAGGCTTACGCTCACCGACCGCCGCTCCGGCAGCGAAGAAGATGGTTTTCATACCCAGGAGTTCTTCAGTGAAGGAGGCCTGCGCGAGTTTGTGATGTTCCTGGATGGAACCCGTGATAAACTCATTCCGGAACCCATCTACATGGAAGGGGAGAAGCAGGGCATACCCGTAGAGGTGAGCGTGATGTACAACAACGGTTACAGCGAAAACCTGCATTCCTATGTGAACAACATCAATACCATTGAAGGAGGTACGCATGTGGCCGGCTTCAGGCGCGCCCTTACAAGAACCCTGAAGGCCTATGCCGAAAAAGAAGGGCTGCTGAAAAATGTAAAATTTGAAATTAATGGCGATGACTTCCGCGAAGGCCTAACCGGTGTTATCAGCGTAAAGGTTGCCGAACCGCAGTTCGAAGGGCAAACCAAAACTAAACTCGGCAACAGCGATGTTTCTGGAGCCGTGGATGTAGCCGTGGGAGAAATGCTCGACAACTACCTGCAGGAACATCCCAAAGAAGCCAAAACAATTGTCCAAAAGGTGATTCTGGCAGCCCAGGCAAGGCTCGCCGCGCGGAAAGCCCGTGAAATGGTTCAGCGCAAAGGAGCCATGAGCGGTATGGGGCTGCCCGGTAAGCTGAGCGACTGTTCCAGCTCTGATCCCGGTATCTGTGAAATATATCTGGTGGAAGGAGATTCCGCAGGCGGTACCGCCAAGCAAGGTCGGGATCGCGAATTTCAGGCTATTTTGCCACTGCGGGGAAAAATTCTGAACGTAGAGAAATCACTAGAACATAAAATTTATGAGAACGAGGAAATCCGAAACATCTTTACCGCCCTTGGCGTGAGTATCGGTACCCAGGATGATATTAAAGAGTTGAACCTGGAAAAACTGCGCTATCATAAAATCATCATCATGACAGATGCCGACGTAGATGGCAGTCACATCCGTACGCTTATCCTTACCTTGTTTTTCCGCTACATGAATAAGCTGATTACCAGCGGCTATGTGTATATCGCTACGCCGCCGCTTTATCAGGTGAAAAAAGGAAGAGAACAACAGTATTGCTGGACAGAAACAGAGCGCGATGCCGCGGTTAAAGCGCTGGCCGGTGAAGGCCGCGAAGAAAATGTGAACGTGCAACGCTACAAAGGCTTGGGTGAGATGAACGCGGAGCAGCTTTGGGAAACAACCATGGACCCCGCCCGCCGTACATTAAAGCTTGTAACCCTGGACAGCGCAGCAGAAGCAGACCGCATTTTCAGCATGCTGATGGGCGATGATGTGCCCCCGCGTCGTGAATTCATCGAGGCGCACGCCAAATACGCTAAAATCGACGCATAACCTGAACCAACATTGATAAAAAAAGCATCCACCGCAGGTGGATGCTTTTTTTATGCCTCAGCAAGCCAACACACTTTACAGTGCCAGCAAACTGCAAAGCTCCGATTGCAAGTCGGCGCTGTTGTTTTGTGCGTACCACTTGTGTACCCGTTCTGCATAGACATGATGGTCTTCATCTGCGGTACGGGCTTCATTTACCAAACGCTGCGCCTCGGTAGGACGTGGACCCCAGTTGCCGCAAACATGAAAATTGTCGTCCAGCTGTATCAGCTTCGGAATACTCTTCCCGCCATTGGTGAGCCATTGATTCATCAATTCGGGATGCTCGTCGCGCAGTAAAATACGAAGTTCAATAGTGTTTGAACTGTTAACACATACCTGATGCAATGCCGGCAGGTTCTGCGCAGCATCACCACACCAGGCTTCGGCAAGCACCAGCCAGCGAAGCGGAGCCTTTATATCCCCAATGACAGCACCCAAGGCTTCACTCATCACAAAGCGCTTCTCTACGCGATCCATTCGGTGCTCGTTCAGTCTGGAGTATTCCAGCATCTCAGGTGAGTGGTTCGTACCCGTGGTTTGCTCCTTTGCGTGTAGTGTTTCAATCAACAAGCGGTAGTGCCCATAGTTCATACCCTTGTCCCAGTATTGGCGATAGTAGCTCGCCATCATTTCTGCACTCATGGTAAAATTAACAACACACCGCTTTTTTGGTTTATTGTGCGGTCATTAGATGCGGCCACCAGATGCCCAGCGTGTATAACAGGTATTCCAGGAAGAACAATCCCCAGAAACCCATATAAAAGCGATGCACCGCCTTGTTGCTGCGCACATTCAAACGATATCCAAGAACAAGAAAGGAAGTCCCAGCGCCGATGTGTGCGGCCGCAACCCAACCTACCTGTGGGGTCAGGAAACCCATGCTGAAGCAATAGCCCAGCCCGAAGTAGGAAAGTGCAACAAACCACAATCCCAGTTTCAGCGCTGCCTGACGAGAATATTGCACGGCCACGGTGCGTATCTTGAACGCTGCATCACCGGTCGAATCAGGAATGTCTTTGAACCAGGCAATGGCCAGGCTGAAGAAGAAAATGAATGCCGTGAGCGGCCATAGAAATGGAGGAATGCTGAAACTGCCGCCCAGTGCATGCCGGAAGTGCAGGAAAATGCCCAAATTCACCAGTAAACCCCTCACCAGTGAAATTGCGGCGGCGGCGCCCAGGTGGTGCTTTTTGAACTTTATGGGAGGAAGTGAATATACCGCGCCAATCAGGCTGATCAGGGCAATGAGTGAGCAGAAATAAACAGAAAGCCAGAGGGCAATCCCTAATGAAATAAACAGGCAGGCCAAGCACAGAACAAGGGCTTGCCGGGCGCTGATTTGTCCGGAGGGTATGGGCAACCAGGGTTTGTTGATTTTATCTAACTCCACGTCGGCCCATTGATTCAGCCCGGTGATGAACATATTGCATGCCAGGCAGGCCGCCAGGGTAGCTATGCCAAGCAGGGCGCGGGCAGAATCCCAGCCGGGTATTTCTGATATTGCCAGCAGGAACAGCGCACTAACGCTGAACAATGAACCAATAATGGTATGAGGCCTTGAAAACCGCCACAGTACCAAAACCGGATGAAACATGCGCGCTAACATGCCGGCAAGGTATAAAGGTTTTGTTTAAGCACCGAATGGGTAGTCAATGATCCGAAACCGCTGTGCACAGGAATACCTGAACAGGCAGCAGGGCGCTTCCTGCCTGAACCCAGATGCCGTGCGCACCTATGGCCTCAGCATGGCTCTTAAGCTGTTGGCGCCGCAGGGAACCCGGACTCTTCCACACACTGATTAATCCGTCCCAGGTTACCGTGATGAGGTTTACAGGTACAATCCAGGTGAACAACAGGCGACTCCATTGAAAGGGTTTGACAAATGGGGCGAAGAGCACCTGGCCGAGGGTGGTTGCCAGCATAATACGCAGGGTACACCATAAATCAGGAGTCAGGATTTCTGCAACAAGCAGGCTGTGCCCCCGCGACAGTTGTCGGGTGATGATTCCCTTCTGTTCTTCAAGGCTGAAGTGGTGAAAGGTATTGAAAAAGGTGATCGTACTTCCCGGTACAGCCTCGCAAACCCTGGCATCTACAGGGTCGTTCAGGTAGTGGCAGGATTCCGGCAGGCTGATGTTGCTGTGGGGGTATAAATCGGTAAGCACAAAACGACTGTCTTTAAACAGGGGATGCCCGCTCAGCTGCGGAACAGGACCACCGCTGCCCGAGCCCATGTCCGTAATGTGCTGCAACGCAGATGACTTAAGATGCTGATTCATCAACAACGGAATGTCGCGATACACCCTAAACAGCTGCACCATCCAGCCTATAAAGGATGTTTGCTGACGCCGCAGTACATCGGGAAACCAGTCGTAATCTTCCAGCTCTTTCATGATGCACAAAGCTATATTGCAACTTCTTGTTGTTACACGATACCATCACCATCGCCCTGCTTGGCATGCTTGTGCTGGCAGCAGTTGGGTTTTCAGCCCGGCTGCTTCAGGCAGGTGGCAATAAACTTGTTTCCCGAAAGCTGCTGCATGTGATGGCCATTGGTTGTTGTGCTTTTGCCTTGGGCGGCCTGCATGTTCCGGCACTGATGATATGGATTACAGCCCTGGTTTATCCGCTGCTGGCCTGGTTGGTGTCGAGGAAGAAATTCCAACATGAAGATACCCGGCCGGCCTGGGGTATTTTATGGTTTCCTCCGGCCATGTGCAGCATCTGGTACTTTTCCGGCAGCCCAGCCATCACCGCGGCTGCAATGGGTGTTCTGGCCATCTCTGATGCTGCCGCAGCATTGATTGGCGCTTCCTTGGGACGTATGGAGTTTACCCTCACCGGCGATAAAAAATCCATACCGGGAAGTATAGCCTTTTTCATCACCGCCCTGGCTTTTCTGGCAGCGTGCAGGAGTGGCGGAATGATCCTGGGTTCTGATGGCATCCTCTTGATGGCGGCCCTGTGCGGTACCCTCCTGGAGGCTATGGGCTCCGGTGGAAGAGATAATTTCTTCGTTCCTGTTGGTGTGGCCCTGGCATTATCCGCTCCGGATATGCCTGAACTTACCCTCGGCGCCTGGTTGATCCTGCCTCTGTGCTACCTTTTATTCAGGCTGGGCTGGTTAAGTGCATCAGGGGCGGTTGCCGTTTGGTGCCTCGCCATGGGCATAGTGGCTTGTGCCGGTGCTGCATTCTTACTCCCCCCCCTGGTATTCTTGGTACTGGGTACCCTGATGGGCAAGCTGCCTGGGAAGAAATCACAGGACTCAAAACAGGGAAAAGCCAGAGATCACCTTCAGGTATGGTGTAATGGCGGGGTGGCCTTACTGGCGCTATGGCTGGGCGGAACAGTTGGCCCGCTGCTGTTCCTCATTTCCATTGCCATAAGCTGCGCCGATACCTGCAGCAGCGAATGGGGAACCCGCTTTGGCAAGATTACCGTTCATCCCTTTACCCTGAAACGCATGTCTTCTGGTGAATCGGGGGGCATGAGCCTGGCAGGAACTATGGCGGCTCTGCCGGCAGCGGCTTGTATTGCGCTGTTTGCCGATGATACCCAGCAATTGCTTTGGGTCAGCGCCGCCGGTTTTGCAGGCATGTGGCTGGATAGCCTGCTGGGCGCCACCATTCAGGCAAAGTTTAAAACCCCCGAAGGCGCAGTTGCCGAGTCGTTTCTACAGGGATATACCCTCCAGTCTGGCTGGCGCTTTGTAGATAACGACCTTGTGAACATCCTGTCAAATGCCCTCACAACCACCATGGCCGCCATCTTGATCTTGGCCGCCTGAGTGCGGGATTTATAGCTTCACGCAAGTGCCATTTTTGCACGTATATCCGGCAGGGCAGGTGTTCCCGCAACGGCCACAGTTTTTGCTGTCATTGTTCAGGTCAAACCCTTCATCCGTTTGGTTGTCGCAATTGTTGTCCTGACCATCGCAAACTTCCGCAGCAATGGGGTTCACCTTCGGATCATTGTCGTTACAGTCATAAGGAAGGTTCACATAGCCCGGTATCAGTACATCATCCTCAAGCCAGATGTTCGTGTTGCCAAAACCATCGTCGTCCTTGTCCATATACTGACGAACCGCGTCTGCACCATCGCAGTCTTCATCAATGTCATTGCCGGTAATTTCCTGGGCGCCTGGATGTACGAGGCTGTTGGTGTCGTTGCAGTCGGTAGAGTCTACGATGAAGCCCCCTGGCGCCCCGTTCCCGATGTAGCGCTTTTGCCGGTTGCCGTACCCGTCCTGGTCCTGATCTCTGAACCATTGTCCTGCATCTTTTCCATCGCAGTCTTCGTCAATGCCGTTGTTCGGTATCTCGGCAGCGCCCGGATAGATGCGCTTGTTTGAGTCATTGCAGTCGCTGCCCCGGGCAATGTAACCGGATGGCGCACTATTGCCGTACTTCCTGATGTTCGGATTGCCGTAACCGTCCAAGTCGCTGTCGCGATACCACACCTTCCCGTCAAACCCGTCGCAATCCTGGTCTATTCCGTCGTCGTTGAGCTCCACAGCCCCTGGATGTATAGATGAGTCTGCATCATTACAATCTGAGGCGTTCAGCACATAACCTGATGGTTGTTCGCAGCGTGAAAGACCATTGGCAGCGTGTCCATAGCCATCTCCATCATCATCGCGGTAATAGGTTTGTTTGTTTTTACATTCCCGTTCACAGGATGACAATAAGAATGTCCCGGGAATCATCAGCAGAGCTGCGATGTGGAACAAATGTACCGGCAAGTGTTTAAAGGATAACATAGTGCAAGAATGCACATTGCTTTTTCGTCAGCATACGCTGTTTCAGGAGGGTTTCATTTCAGTTCACCAGATACAGCGTTCATTGCTTCAATCGTTGTAAATTACTGCATAAGGTAAATGCAACAGCAATTGTGATGTCAACAGCAGTACCGCCGGCTTTCCTTAGCCAGTCATGAGGCGGGCGATTGCCGGTATTGGAAATAAAATGGCTTCACGCAATGTGAACCCGGTCCTTGCGTTTTTGGAATTAATTTTGAAAAGCACTTAATGATGTTGAAGAAAATCCTGAAAATTTCCGGTATTGCCATTGGGCTGTTGCTGCTCACCGTTTTTCTGTTGCCTTTCCTGTTTAAAGGGAAGCTTGTGAAAGCGGTGAAGAACTATGCAAATTCAGCATTACTGGCCAGGGTTGATTTTAATGAAGATGTACAGCTCAGTCTGTTCAGGAGCTTTCCCCGTCTAAGCATAGGCTTGTCTGATGTGCGCATTTCCGGAGTAGATTCTTTCTCAAGGGATACGCTCCTGAAGGCCGAAGGCATATATCTTTCTGTGGATGTACTGTCTTTGTTCGGTAAAGGTCCGGTGAAGGTGTCTCACATCACTCTGGACCGTCCTGGGATCTGCCTGAAGGTGCTGGAATCAGGAAGGGCCAACTGGGATATTGTAAAGCCCGATTCCGCCATCAGGCCGGCCGATACCACGGCTTCCAGCTTCAGGCTGGCCCTGCAAAGCCTGAAACTAAACAAGGCCAATATTGAATACGACGACCGATCGCTGGGTTTTGGCCTTCAGATGAAAGACCTGCAGCACGAATTAAGTGGTGATTTTACCGCCGACCGCTTCCTGCTGCGCACCATAACCCAGTCTCCTGATTTTACGATGAGCTATGGAGGCGTTTCCTGGCTTTCTCATGTGAAAACGGAACTCAAAGCCGATCTCGACATGGACATGAAGGCCATGCGCTTTACCTTCAGCAAAGGAAATTTGGCACTCAACGGCCTGAACTTGGGTGCCGAAGGGTTTGTTGACCTCAACGACTCGGATATGGATATGGACCTCCGTGTTCAGGCCCTGCAACAGGATTTTAAATCATTTTTATCCATCATCCCCGGCATGTACCAGTCTTCATTTAAGCAGTTGCGTGCTTCGGGGAACCTGCAATGCGCTGCCTTTGTGAAGGGGAAATACAGCGAACAGCAGCTTCCGGCCTTCCAGGTGAAGCTGAATATACAGGACGGCAGTTTCCGTTATCCAGATTTACCCTATGGCGCAGATCAGATTCAGCTGGCTTTGCTGGTGAACAACCCGGATGGTGTTGCCGACCATACGCTGGTGGATTTGAATAAGTTTCATGCAATGCTGGCCGGCAAGGCGCTAGATGCATCTCTGTTGGTGAAAACGCCGGTTTCAGATCCGGAGCTGAAGGCGTCTCTGCGCGGCGATGTAGATTTGAGCCGCTTCGCCGGCCTGATTCCCCTGTCAGCGGGCACGCGCCTGAGCGGTTTGGTACACGCCGATGTCCAGGCTGCAGGCCGCTATGCCGCCATAGAAGCAGGTAGGTATGAGGATTTTATGGCTCAGGGTGCCATTGTGCTGAACCAGATTCAATACAGCAGCGGCAACTCGCAGCCTGCCTTGCTGCTCCAGTCGGCACAACTGGACTTCAACCCGAAAGAACTCGCTATGCCACTGTGCAAGGGAACTTATGGGAAATCTGATTTTGACATGAAGGGCAGCCTGCGTCAGTTTATCGCTTATGCGCTGGGGAAATCAACCCTTGAAGGTTCTTTGGATCTGAACAGCCGCCTGCTGAACGTAAACGAGTTTTTAACCACGGCGGCGCCTGCCGAACCCGCAGCCTCCGATACACTTCCCCTGGAAGCAGTCATCCTGCCGCGAAACCTGAAGCTCAGCATAGGTATGGCGGTGGACAGACTGATATACGACAACCTTACGCTGGATGCGGTGAAGGGAACAGCAAAGCTGGAGGACGGCAGGCTGGACCTTGCCGGGCTGAGTGCCGGGATTCTGGGAGGAACCATCGCGCTGGACGGCGTCTACGACAGCCGCAACAGCGACAACCCATTGGCCAATCTGAACATCAGTGCTGCTTCCATCAGCATCCCAGAGAGTTTCCGTTATTTCCCGATTATCCGCAAGTTTGCCCCGGTGGCACGCTATGCGAAGGGGCTTTTTTCTGCCGATATATCCTTCAACAGTGTCTTCAACCACCTATTGAAACCCAATTATAAAACCATGGATGTAACAGGCGTGGTGAGGATCAGCCAGGCGGCGCTGGAACAACTGGAGCTGGTGAAGAAGTTGTCGGAGCAAATGAACATACCAGTTATTCAAAGCCTTGACTTAAAGAACCAACGCTTTGCATTCAGCATCAACAAAGGGGTATTCAGCTTGAAAGATTCTCTGGACCTGAACCTGCCGGGGGGTATACAGATGAAGTTGGGCGGCGGCAGCCTGTTGGATGAAACGCTGCAGTATGGCGGCAGGATGATGGTACCGGTGAAAACCATGAAAGCAGGTAACCCCCTGCTGGGTGCCTGGCAGCAGGAAGCTGCGCGTAAGGGAATACAGGTAACAGCACCTGAACGGCTGCCGCTCGACTTCAGCATCGGAGGAACCATCCTTCAGCCCCAGGTAAAGGTGGCGCTGCGCTCTGCGGTCAATCAGGCGGCTGCCGACTTAAAAGCCCAGGCGAAAAAGGTGCTGGAACAACAGAAGGCGGCGGCAGAGCAAAGGGTTAAAGACAGTTTAAACCAGTTGAAATTAAAGAGCCAACAGGAAGCGGAACGCTACAAGGCGGAGGCTGCACAAAAGCTGGAGCAGGAGAAACGTGCGGCGGAAGCTAAATTGGCGGAAGAGAAGAAAAAGGTTGAGGAAGAAGCAAAGCGTAAGGTAGAGGCGGAGAAGCTGAAGCTGAAACAGCAGTTAAGAGATAAGTTGAAACAAGGCGGAGGCCCCCAGTGAGCATGCTTACCCGCATCAAGGTGGGAGGGTTTGAGCTGATGTTGCTCTCGGCGTTCTTCTTTTCCCTGATGAATGTGCTGGCCCGGCTGCTTCCTGCCATCCCTGCGGTAGAGCTCGCCTTCTTCAGAAGCATCATCACCCTGCTGCTCAGCGTTGGTATGCTCCGATGGCAAGGGCAGTCTGTTTGGGGCAACAATAAAAAACTGCTGCTGATGCGCGGTCTCTTTGGGTCTGCCGGCCTGATTATGTATTTCATGACCTTGCAGCAAATGGAATTGGCTTCGGCGGTAGTAATCCAGTATTTGTCGCCGGTATTTGCAGGCTTAATCGCCTGGCTGGTTTTGGGAGAGCGCTCCAGGCGAATACAATGGTTGTTCCTGGGCCTCTGTGTGCTGGGGGTAGCCCTGGTAAAAGGATTTGGCGGGGTAGAAACAAGGTGGTTTCTGGTAGGCCTGAGCAGCGCTTTTTTTTCCGGTTGTGCCTACAATGTAATACGAGCCTTGAGTGGGAAGGAGTCCCCAAACGTCATCCTGTTCTATTTCCCCGTGGTAACGCTGCCCATTACACTGTTTTGGATCTTGCTCTTTCCCGGTCAATGGGTGCAGCCTTCCGGCTCCGATTGGCTCCTGCTGCTGCTGTTCGGATTGTTTACCCAGGCAGGACAATACTTCATGACCCGCGCTTATCAGGCCGATCAGGTGAGCAAAGTAACTCCTGCAACTTATACCGGCGTTGTTTACAGTTTATGCTTCGGGTGGTTTCTGTTTGGCGAGCAAAGCGGCTTTTATGAACTTCTGGGCATGCTCCTGGTGGTAGCTGGTGTGGTGCTGAATACCCAGGTTGAACGCATCAACCGCTGGTGGAAAAAAGAAAACCCGTCGGAATTGACGGGTTTATAAGATTCATGGGTGTATGATCGGTACTTCAGGGGTTGATGAGCCGCAAGGTCTCACGTCCGGCTGAGGTTTCTATCTGCAATAAATACAAACCTGCAGGCAGGTGCGCTATCGAAAATTGTTTTATGTTGCCCTGAAGACAGGTTTTGCCTTCTGTATTCAACAGTTGAATATTCCGTATGGGTGCGTCCGTGCGCAATTCGAACAGGCCATTGCCCAGCGCGCAGAGTTTTGAGCTCGATGCCACAGTTGTCTGAACAGCATTTCCGGCGGCAGGCGCAAACCTGAATATCGAATTCGCAGCAGGTACCGAAGTCAGCGGGCCAGCGCCGGTGACAAATGAACTGTAAGAAACTGGTGAAGCCGGATTACCCTTAAGGCCGTATGCTGTGGTGCCATTGTAATCAACAAGGTAGGCATAAGGACCTGTTTCTCCGTTCCATGAGAATGGATTCT
Source organism: Flavobacteriales bacterium (assembly GCA_947463095.1). Classification (GTDB taxonomy): domain Bacteria; phylum Bacteroidota; class Bacteroidia; order NS11-12g; family UBA955; genus REEB481. Next base: position 47,959 of record CANHRE010000004.1, read on the forward strand.
TCACGCTGGAAGGTCCATAGTGGTATTCAATAATGCCACCCTGTTCGTAAAACCATACCTGATAGCTGATGGAATCAAATCCCAGGGTATCATAGGTGAACCCCATGTATCCCCATTCAATTTTGAAGATGCGGTTGGGGCTGCTTCCGTCGGTAGTTTGTGCAATATAGCTTTTCCCGTCTTTGCGGGGTGAAAGGTCCGCGCCAAATGCCGAGGCTTCGTCGTCAAACTCAAACTCCGTGATGGCAAAATTGCTGTTGCCCCAAACGATGATGCTGTCGCTGATGGCTTTCCCGAAATACGGTATAGCGAACGATGTTTTATACATGGTATCAAACAGCGAATTCGTGTCCTTAAAGGTGCGCTTTGAAGCACTAAGGTGTTGATAGGTATTGTTGCGCAGGCTGTGCGTATAGGTCTGTCCCCAGGCGCAGTTCATAAACGCCAGGATAAGGGTGCAGCAGGTAACGATGGTCCTTAACATGATGCAAATTTAATCTTTGGGTTAAAGTGACGTTCATAAAAAAAGCCCCCGGAATTCCGGGGGCTTTTTTTATGACGTAGAAGTCTTTTTAGTTTTTTGAAACGCGGTGTGTGATGTTCACCAGGCCGTCGGTGAAATTCACCAGGTACAGGCCATTTGCCATGTTGCTGAAGTCGATGGTTTTTACTTCGGCAGCATTGTAGGTGCCCAGGATTTTACCGGTAAGGTCGCTAACGGTTACAACACCTTTTTCGGCATTGACAACGTCAAGCTTCAACATTCCGGAAACAGGGTTGGGGTAAACGTCAAACTGAACCAGCGGATTGCCGTTGCGGTCTAGCTGGGAAGCTTTGTTGCGCTGGGTAGCAATTTCATTGCCACTCACGCCTTCACCGGCAATCATCATGGGTGCAGTCAGATCTTTATCCATCGAACCGGTGGCGAACAGGGTAGCAGTGTTGGCTGAAACGTTGCCGCGGAGGTAAGGGGCGTCGTTGCCGTTCTTGCCACCATCAACCCAACCATTGCTGCCTGAGTAGTTATAAGCTACGCGCAGTTTGCCGGAAGTCCAGCGAGTAGGGATATTAGCAAGAAATACGTGTGCCTTGAAGGTGCTTGAGCCGCTCACGCGATCAATCTTCCAGTATTCAGTGGACATCACGGTATCCAGTGGGCTGTTTACAGTGTTTGTGCCGCTGTAGCCTGTAGGGAAATACTCCACTTTAAAGGTATTGGAGCCGCTGATGCTTTCAACGCGGGCAGGAGCGTAGGTTGAACCTTTGCCTACGGGGAAGAAGCTGTAAAGCCTCCACGCAGAACCTTTGGTAATGTTCATACTCAACGGACCGTCAACGTAAGAGTCTGCGCTGCCATTACCGGTGAGCATGAAAAATGCGTTGGTGATGGTGAGGTCAAACGTAGATGGCTTAACAATACCCTTGGTGAAGGCAACACGCTTGATATCCCAGTTGCTGGCAAGGGTTACACTTCCTCCGGTTTTGTTGAACTCAACGTTCTCACCGAATTGGTCGCGTGCATTGGAACTGAACTTCACAGTTTGGTTTCTGTTGCCCATGAATATCATTTTTCCGGGAAGTGAACCTGCTGAGTTATTCACGGGAGTTTCAGCAGTGAAGTTGCCATAGATATGCATCTGTGCATTCCCAATGTAGGCGCGTGAAGTAGCAGGGATGGTGAAATCACCAAGGATGGCCCAGCAGTCAGTTCCTGAAGCGAAGTTCAGACCCACACCATTGGAAGGGTTGGCACTATTCGGCATGTTTACCACCACGTGGTTGAAGTACACGGTATCATTGTTGTGCACGAATCCGGACATGCTGGCAGTATTGTTCAGACATACCACACCGCTTTGAGCATCAAAAGATGTTTCATTGGCGAAGTTCCAGCTGCCGTTATAAAACAGCGTGTCGTCATCGGGAGCAATCAGTTTACCGCCGTTGGTAACCACGATTCCGCCGTTGCCACCATTGATCTTGGCATTGGTTGAACCATCAAAAGTCAGAATGCCACGGGTAACACGGGTAACATAACCGGTCCAGCCGATTTCCTGTTTGTTGAGCACCGTTACGCGATTAGAAGAACTTGATTTATCTACGGTGATGTTGTGCGCACCTTTCAGAGGTGTGTTTACAATATACACACCGTTTCCTGATCCGGTGAAGCCAATGTGCGGAGCACCGTTTACACCTACAAAGTTGGTTGATACGTTGTTGGCCATGCTGCTGTGAACCATCACCGTGTCGCGTGATCCAATCATGTCAATCTGGCTGTTGGTGCTCCACTCGTTCAGGCTGGCTTCCATGATGGAAAGACGCTGAAGGGCAATGATTCTGGAACCTTTACCGGCACCGAGGGTTTTGTTCACACGCAGGTAAGCAGGGGTAGTGATGTCGCCTGCACCGTCTGCCTTCTTGTCAATTTCAATGATGAAGAGGTTGAATTCAGAATTGTTTGTGTTGATGGTGCCTTCAGTAGATCCGATGAAACGCACCAGACCATTGTTGTGTATAAAGGTGCCTAATGATTCGCGATACAAGTCACCACGAATTTTAACCACAGCCTTAGGGTTCTTTGAATAACCGTCAGGAGCATTGAAGCGTGAGTAGTTCCTCAGCGAAAGGTTCCTTATGTCAACTGTGGAATTACTGTATGAATTGAACTGGCTGTTGCCCATCGACAAGGTTCCTGTAATGATGCAATGGTTGGCACTGACGATAGATCCAAACCCCATGGTGATGTTCCTCGCCCTGAAGGTGTCGTTGGTAAGTGCGCCAAAGATAGAGCCACCATTCAGTGAAATGTCATTGGCACGAAGTGAAGAAGTGCCTTTGATGGAAATACGCTTGGTGTAGCTTTGAGGACAGGTGATGTTATTCACGCGCACTGCAGTGAAGATGTCGCAATCGGAGTTGTTTCCGAAAGTTACATTGTCATCACAATCCGGTGCACCTGCGGGCGACCAATTTCCGCTGGTTTCCCATTTGAAATCGCTGGCACCATTGGTCCAGGTTTTTGAGGTCGCAATGCCGTCGCCACAAGCTTGTGCGAAGGTCATTTGGGTCCCTGCGCACAGGGCCACAAATGATAAGAGTAGTTTTTTCATGATAGGTAACTGGTTGTTGTTGTTGCGGGCAAATATATGCATTGTTGGTAACATGTTGACAACCAAGCCTTAAAAATGAAAAATACCCTTAAATAATGGTTAAAAACGATTATTTGCGCTTGCCGATGAAGGTCGTTAAACATGCTTTTAGCGATAAACGTCAATATTTGATGCAGGTGTTTATGTGGTTTGTGCATAAACACCTGTGGATATACACGGAACCTACCATAAGCGTGAGCTATTTTCGATACACATGGTAGCCCTGGATGATGGTGTCCAGGTAGAATTTTCCGCTAACAGGGTGCCCATCGGCATGCAGACTGGGCTCTGTGTTCCTGATAAACAGCCTGTACAGAGAATCATTGCTTACCGGCGCTCCTGGAGTGCTTGGCCTTTTGCATAGTTCCGGAGGGAAATTCTTGCCAAATACCACAACATCCGATGCATCCCAGATTTGTTCCAGATGGTCTGAATACCATTGAATGATATTGGATTCCCTGTCCTGTTTGGTTCCGGTATTCTGGTAAGGATATGCCTTTAAATAATAAATGTATGGATACTTGATGCTCCAGTCAATACCCACCTGTTGACCCTGGTATGTACTGTTTAAATACGCATACATGGAATCGGCGGAAGCACTGGCCTGCCTTATTTCAGGCAATTCGGAGCGGTGAAGGTACGAGGTTGCTGTGCCTCCAAAGAAGCCATAGGCAGGCCAAAGACAGCCCAAGAATGCAAAGGGCACCAGACTCCAGCGACGCAGCGTTGCAGTATTCCAATGTTCAGAAGCATAACGCATCAGCGCAAACCAGCAAAGGATATAACCGGTCCACAGGTAATGAGGCCATAGACGTTTGCTCATCAGCATTATAGACATCAGCAGTATGAATCCGCTCATGCCGGCAATCCAGCTGATGTCGATGTTGCGTTTTACCAACGCCTGCCTTGTTTTATCGGCCATCACCCACAGCACCAGGGCAAGGAATAGGTATCCGGCCCAGGATGCATACAGGTATTCCTGACCCAGTCCTTGTTGCAGCCATTCCGTAAAACCCAATTGCTGGTTGTCGTAGAAGCGTTCGGTTCCCAGGAAGGTTTTGCGCAAATAGGTTTGAAGGTAGATAGGTTTTACCGGACTTAACAGCAAACAGGGAATGCCTGTAAAAAAGCCGCCCATAAAAAACAGCACGGAACGCAAGCCCTGTTTGATCCAGCTTCGGTCTTTAAGTACTGAAAACCCGAGCAATGGCAATGCGAACAGGAGGGGAAGGGTAGTCAGAATGTTGAATTTGGCAGCAAAAGCCAGTCCCAGCCAGAAATAGTGCTTGCCAAAACGAGGACTTCCTTCAGCAACCATTCCCCTGAAAAACAAAGCCAGAAATAGCAATTGTATGGGTTCCGGCTTAGGCATGGTGGTGAAATACAGGGTGTACAATAAGGCCCCTGCACCCCAATACCAAAGCATCCGGATGCCGCTGCGCTTGATGAAGGTTCTTCCCAAAATGAATAAGGCCGTTAATATCCAGAGGGCCCTGGCCATACGCACCGCCATCACCAAACCGCTGATGCCCCAGATTTTGTAAGGCAGCCAGGCGAGGAGCGCATCGGAATAGAAAACCACCCGGCCATAGTACAGGATATCACCGCCAATAACCGCCAGAAACCAATGCTTCATGGAAGCCGGCTCAAGGATGGAATACACTTCCCGGATGGTCAGGTACTCATCGTGGCCTGCAATAAAATGGTTGATGTTTGCCCCGTCCAGGAATTGAACGTTCAGCCTGATGGCGAAAAGCAGGAACATGCTGCCAAACAGCAGTTCCGGAAGGTTTTTCTTTTGAAAAATGCCTGATCCCATGGTTGATGGAGTTATTGAGGTGTTTAAGATTTTACCGAGCGACGCAATTCGAAGATATACCGCAAGATTCTTTTGATGAGTTTTCTCCTTGTTTTCCAGCTGCTTCCGCTGCCACCCTTGGCTTCACCGGCCACCCTGGGCGCGAAGAACACCGGGAAATCCATGATGTTCCCGCTTTTTTTGGCGTGGTACAACAGGTATAAATCCAACGAAAAATCATGGGGCGCCGCCGCGTCCACCTGTTGGAAAAACGAACGGCTGAACAGCTTGGGCTGGGCATTGATTTCAGTAAGCCTGGTACCCAGTGCCAGCGAAGAAAGCAGGCCCATGCCCCAGGAAAAGAAGGCTTCAGAGGCTTTGCGGTTTTTTCGATAACCTTTTACCAGCAGCGTTTTTTGGTGCTGTGCCGTTGCCTTGCTGTACATATCAAGTGCCTTCAGCACATCCATTGGATCCGTTTGCCGGTCGGCATGGGTAACGGCCAATAGAGGCCCGTGTGCTGCCCGCAGTCCCGACAGGATGCCAAATCCGTAGCCCAGGTTCTTTGCCACGTTTACCACGCGGAATACCCTTCCGTCCCTTCCTGCCAATTCCCGGTCAAATACGGCAGCGGAACCATCGGTTGAACCATTGTTCACCAAGATGATTTCCAACCCCTGTTCCTTCAGAGGTAGCGGGTCCAGGCTTTTGAAGAGTTCCGGCAGGTTCTCTACTTCATTATAGCAGGGAATCACAATGGATAACCGGTACTGATGTTCCATGAACGGTATGATTTATTGTTGATGGGATGCCCTGTTTTTCAGGATGTGGTAATATTCATCCCAGTATTGAAAGGTTTGGTAATCACTCGGTGTTCCCCAGCAGATATAGTGGTCCACCTCAAAAACCCTGGCACGTAGGCCCATGGCAATCAGGTCGTTGATGCACTCATCCACGTAGAACTCGTTGTTCACGCGACGGTTTTGGGCAATCATGCGCTCTGCCGCCTCAACAAACAGACTGCCTTTTCTGAACCAGAAGGCGCCCACGTAGGCATGGTGGTTCAAGGGGTCGGGCATGTCGTATTTTACTTTGGCTTCGGTGATGCTCACGCCGTCTTCGGCGGTTAACACCCATCCATAGGCTTTGGGGCTGGGCAACACAGTGGGGTTGTTGCGGAAACTGAATACAATGGCATCCGTATCGCGGCAGGCTTCGGCAAAAGCTTCTTCATCGTACAACATGCCGTTGTCGCTGGCGCCGATGAACAATTCGCTGTCGTTGTTGATCCAATCGCGGGCAAGCAGACAGGTACTGGCCTGGCCTTCCGTCAGTGCATCTATGGTGATGATGTGTGCCTCCGGGAAATGTTCCTTCAGCACTGCGTCTATGCCGTATTCTTCAATGTGAAACTGTCGAACCACGAATATGTATTCACCGCCTTCGTAGGGCAGGCTTTTGGCAGCGCTGACCACCATGGGCAATCCGCGAACCGGCAGCAGAGGCTTGGGCGTGGTATAGCCCTTCATGGCAAATCGGCTGCCTGCGCCGGCCATAGGTATAAGTTTTATGAAATCAGCGGACATGGTCATAGCGTTTAAAGATGTCTTCCCAGCTTAAGAATTCCCTCATGTCTTCCGGGGTTCCCCATTGACAAAAATGCGGCACCTCGGCATATACCTTCACCTTCAGGCCATCCCGAACCATGTAATTGTATGGCAGGCTGATGAAATACTCGTCAAATACCGTGTTCTGTGAATCCATCAGCTCGGTGAAGTACTGCTTGATGTAGCTCCCTTTGGAGAAGTAATAAGTTCCTCCTGAATAAAAGCCCTTTTCACGGTCGGTTTCATAATTGTGCTTTTCGGTAATTTCCAGCATGTTCATGTCTGCATCTGTCAGGCAGGTGGCATACAGATTTTGCGGGTGAAGCAGATGTGGATGGAAGCCGGTATAGCAGATTACGGCACCGTCGGCACCGCTTTCTTCCATGCTGCGCACGAAATGGGCATAATCCCAGATCATGCTGAAGTCGCAGTAGTTGCAAATCACCGGCTCATCATCGGCAATGCGGTCAAATACCTGACTCACCGTATAAACCGGTCCGTATTTGTGTGCGTCAATGCCTGCAATTTCCGCCGTGGGGGCGATGCTGAGCAGGAGCTCCCGCAGGTCGGTGGCCTCCAGCATGTCGTTGCGACAAATAAACAGGATGTCTGTTTCGCCCGGAAACAGGTTCACCACGTGCTCTATCACCGGTTTTCCATGGATGGTAATCAGGGCCTTGTAGGTATCCCAGCCTGCCTTTTTAAAGCGGCTGCCCTGTCCGGTCATCGGTATGACAATTTTCATAGCTCGTTTAGAAATTCAATCGGAAAGTCAGTGTAATAATGGGTGATGCCCAGCTCCCGGAAGCGTCGGAAGTCGTTCAGGTCATTCACCACACAGGCGCCTGCAGCAATGCCCAGCGATTGAACTTGGGCTACCAGCTCCGGGCTGATGGCTTCTTTCAGGTACATCAGGGCTGTGAAGCGATAACGGGTAGCAAGCTCAAAGTCGGTTTCATGATCGGTGCCGGGCAGCCGGTCCCAGAACAAGGGGATATGCGGTGCGCGGCGTCGCGCCTCGATCAGGTATTCGCAGTTGATGTCGTTGAAGGCAATGCGTGTTTCCATGCCGCAGGCTGCTGCCAGCTTCAGCGCCGGCGCCACCAGTCCGTTCATCTTGGGTTGTATGCTGATGCGGCAGGAGTAGGGCCGAATGGCTTCAAATACTTCGCTGAGCAAAGGCACCGTGCAGGGCGCAGCGCCAGGCAGGTAAGCACCGAAGTTCAGCTTTTTCAGCGCTGCAATACCGGCCTGAGGTACGTTGCAGGATATTCCCGTAACCCGAAGCGTATCTTCATCATGCGTAACCACCAGATGTCCGTCGGCCGTCATCTGTATGTCCAGCTCCAGCCAGGGCGCCCCGGCTTCAGCCGCGCTCAGGAAGGCTGGAAGCGTGTTCTCCGGAAAACGCGACATATTCCCCCGATGTGCGAAAATCTGTACCTGTCCTCTGTCCCGCATCAAGCCTGTTTCATTCTGACAAAAATAAGATAGCTCACCATCAGCTGCAGCAAGCCGGTATAATTGCTCTTCCACACCGGATTGTATATGCCCACTTCCTCCAGCTCGGGTATCATGCGGTAGGCAATGTTGCTGATGTCTTCCGCATTGGCTGTGCCGTCGAAAATCACCACCTGCTTCTCGTGCTCGTAATGATGTTCCAGCGTCAGGCCCTTCAGGCAGCTTAAACGCTCCAGCAGGGGCTCCATGTTGTGGTCGTTGGGAAGGCTGAGCCGCAGCAACACCTCGGGCACCGTTTCCTGATCCAGCGGATCAACAGGCCGGCGTGGGAAAAAACTGGCCAACAGGTCGGCCTGCGCTGCCTGAGTGCGGATGAACTTGTTGGAGTCCTCTTCGCGGTGCTTCAACTGTTCCAGCACCTTCTCTGGGGTATAGCCCCGCTTTTGTACGTCGCGGTTCACCTTCCACCAAGTGCGTAAAGGTTCATCCGGCTCCATGAAAATCTTCAGGTCATACACATCGGCCTGGTTCTTCAGGTAAAAAGAATGTAAACCCTCAAAAACAATCAGTCGGTTGGGCTTCAGGAAACGCGGCAAGGTAAACCTGCCCGTGTTGTGGTCATAGGAACGGCGCTGTATGCCTTTGCCTGTCTTTAGTTGCCGCGCCTGATCCATCTCCTCGTGGAGCTTGTTGGCCCGCGGATCGAGGTGCGTTAAACGCTCCCAGTTGGCGTCGCCGCGCTCCCAGCGATGCATGTCGTCGCCCCGGATGATGGTGGTATGTGCCGGCTCAAATACCGATGCCAGCGCCGACGATAAAGTGGACTTGCCGCTGGCCGAATCCCCTCCCACGCCAATCAGGTATGGCTGCGACAGAAACTTTGTTTGTATATTGGTTTTGATGCCTTCCCGGTACACCAGAAAGCCGCTCAGCAGCAGACTGGTTTGCAAAAGGGTAAAGGTTACGTTCAGGGCCACATCAGAGGCGAATCCTGCCGGGTGTGGCATGGCATTGGGTGCCCACCACAGCGCCGTGAGGTAATCACTGCCCGGAATGAGCCCGAAATACAGGAAATACAGGGCACTGAGCAGGATGAATACCGTCTGCTCCCGCAGGCTTTGTTTTACAATGAAGAACACCAGCAAGGGCACAATCCAGAAATACCAGCCCTGCATCGGCGGAATCAGCAGCGTCAGCGCCAGAAAGGTAAAGGTGAGGAACAGCACCAGCTGATCGCGGTTCACAAAACGGAAGCTGGCATACCACACCACCAGGATGAAATACACCGCAGGGATGATGTAAAAACGCAGCCCCCCGTAGCTGAAATACATGTTGAATACCTGCCGCTGTACGGGGTTGTCGTATACCATCCTTCTGAATCCCACATCCTGCCAGTACGGGAAGTTGATGAGCAACAACACCGCGAGAAAGATGGCAGCAGATTGCAGCAGTATGCTCAGCCTGACCTTAGGTGTGCGGATCAGGTAGATGGCATAAAAGGGCAACACCAGCGCCATATTCGTCTTGCAGCCCACCGCCATGGCCAGCAACAGGGCCGACAATGGCCAGCGCTCCCTGAACAGGAAATGCAGCGACAGCATGAGCAGCGCCATGGGCATCACATCCAGCTGCCCGTGGAAATAGTTGATGTACAACAAAACCGGCGACAGCCAGTACCACAGCAACAGTTTGCGGCTGTAAGGCTTCAGCCAGCGCATCAATACCACCAGGATGCTGAAGTCGGCGGCCAGCAAGGGAATGCGGTACAAAATGGCATCGGCAACGGAAAAGTGATCGCCGCCCGGTATCAGCCACCAGAACAACATCCTGGGCAGGCTGAACAGCCACAGCATCAGGGGCGGATAAGGGAATTCTGTGCCTTGGCCGTTCAGGGAGAAATAGGCGTATGGATTGGAAAAGTTGCTGCCAATAAAATAGTTGCCGAATGGTGCAAATTGTTCTTTCAGGTAATCAGAAGCAAACAATGCCGCCAGAAGCAGTTTCGCGGCCAGGCCAAACCAGAATAAACGCGACTTGAGCAGCGGTAATTTGGATTTCCCGAACTTGTCATAGACGCTGAAGCTTCCGTTTGCCATGCCTGTGTGTGAACTTAGATGAGGTATGCCCGGATGCCCGATTGCGCCGCGCCAAGGATGTCTTTTTCGTGGTTATCGCCCACCATGATCACCTGTTCGGGCGGCAACTGCAGTTTATCCAGGGCCAGGCGGAAAATGACCGGATCTGGTTTTTCCAGGCCGGCTTCTTCAGAGGTAACCATAAAGTCGAAATAGCGTTCCAGACCCAGGCGCGCCCACTTGCGGAATTGTATGTGCGTGGTGAGGTCGGTGACAATACACGTGCGTATGTCCGCTGCGTTCAACCGCTGCAGGAACTGTTCTGCCTCCGGATTCCATTCCATGGCGTCGAGGTAGGCTTCCCAGAAGCAATCCTCCAGTTCCAAGGCCAGCAAGGGCCTGCTTTTGCCAAAAATCAACTCCAGGGCGCTGTGCAGGTACAGCAGCCGTGAATGAGAAGCCGCCTGACCTTTCAGCTGTACATGCGTTTTGTTGCGGGCTTCCTTCCAGGCTGCTTCCAGCTCCTCGGCGCCAACAATCTGACGATCCTGCACCCTGCGAAGTACCGCCTCGTACCCCTTCCTGTTGCAGGGTTCATAGGCATAGAGCGTATCATCTAAATCCAGACATGCGCCCAATACACCATCCAAATTGATGGCAGCAAAACTGTTTTTGGTCAGGATATGGCTCATGCGCTGAGAAAACCGGCTGCTGCATTGCACCAGTTTAGATGGGTATTGAACTTAAGGTGAGACAGCGGCATGAACGTTGCGTCGCAAACTTACGGCAAAGGCTAAACTGAAGCAAATGAGGGATTATGGGGAGTGCACCGGTCCCTGAGCTCATTTTGAATATATGCTCATGACAGGGGTCTGTGCCAACCTGATGAATCCTTAAGCAAGAATTTTCTCTTACTTTTTCCTTGATGAAAAAGGATGCAAAAAATCAAGGCTGCTTGGATAGTGGTAAGGGATAAGTGGTAAGTGGTAAGTGCGGAGGTTTGTAATCCTGCTGTCATCCTGAGCATGCCTACCCCTACCGGGCTGCGCAGCAGATTGGTAGGGGAGCTAGTTTACCCTGCCTGCCCCCACCGAGTTGCAAAGCAACTGCTTGCCCCCACTGGATTGCGCAGCAAGACACCATGGGGGTGGGGGAGCAACGTCGAAGGGAAGGACCGCCCACGCACCCTGATTCATACAGATATCCATCCCTGTGCCTTAAGGAAACATAACAACAGAAAACAGTATTTAACCTTAGGCTTCGAAAGATTAAATAAGGGCTTTTTATGGATTGCAATCCAGCCGTTCCTTATGCAGGTTATCAAGGTGTGTAGATTTGGTATTGTCGCTGTTCAGAGGGATATTAACAGCTTGAGAATAATCTTTCCCGGCGAAATGGTATGGGTTGCATGAAATGCAGAACAAGTGAAATCAAACGATCTGGCCTGATTATTTTGTAAGTTCGAAGAGGATATAAGCCACAAAAACATGCTCCACACAATGGATATAGATAGAACTAATCTGACTATCATGGGAGTTGAGTTTACTGATTTGAACACTTTAGAAAGCACCGCAAACGCTTTGGGCAGCAATATGTTCGAAGGCATTAAACCAACACCCAATGGTGTTGAAATCATCAGAGACTATGTGACGGGCAAAATAAAGGGGTCTAAGACACATGCTAATCATAGTTCAGAAAATGTGTGTTAATTTGAACCCAGATACGTTTAGGCAATATATAACCATGAAAGAAAAAATATGAGTAAAAATTTGAACCATAAAATAGATGCTGACGACAGAAGCATCAGCGAAATTCTGAAAGACCAGAAATTTACTATTGATTATTTTCAACGTGAATACCGCTGGCAGGAAAAGCATATCAAACTTTTAATTGAAGACCTGACCACTACGTTTCTTAAATCATATAGGGAAGGAGATAAGAGATCGGAAGTAGCCAATTATCAAAGCTATTATTTAGGCCCTGTGGTGTTTAGTGTGAACACAGAAAGCGGTAAGAAATCAATTATCGACGGACAGCAGCGCATTACTTCCATCACACTCCTGCTCATTTACCTGAATCATCTTCAAAAAGATCTTCCGCAGAAAGTAAACATCAGCGAACTCATTTTTTCTGAAAAATATGGCGAAAAATCCTTCAACATGAGTGATGAAGCCAGAGAAGAGTGCTTGAAAGCACTTTTTGAAGCAGGGGCATACGAACCAACGGAAAAAGATGATGAAACAGTGCGTAACATGGTTGAACGTTATGAGGATATTGATGCTGTTTTCCCTGAAGAAATTAACGAACATGCACTTCCATTTTTCATTGATTGGTTTGTTGAAAATGTAGTTATTGTTGAAATCATCGCTTATTCGGATGAGAATGCCTATACCATTTTTGAAACAATGAACGACAGGGGATTAAACCTGACGCCAACAGAAATGCTGAAAGGGTATATTCTTTCCAAAATCACAGACAAAAAGCAGAGAACAGAAATCAATGACCTTTGGAAAGAAGAAATTCAAAATCTTCATGAATATGGTGAAACTACAGACCAAAGCTTTTTCCAAGCATGGTTCAGAGGTAAATATGCGGTGAGTATCAGACCTGGTAAAGCAGGTTCGGAAAATCAGGACTTTGAATTGATTGGTTCCCGTTTTCATAATTGGTTTAAAGACAATCATAAGTCTCTTTTTAAACTGACCACATCAGACGAGTTCTATACTTTTTTCAAAAATCAGTTCCCATTTTTTGTAAAGTGGTATATCGAAAGCTGGAAAAGTCAAACCACATATAACGCTGCAAATCCGCATTTGAATTACATTCGTCATTGGGGTGTTGCCGAATCGCTTCAAGAACCTCTATTGCTCTCATCAATAAACTTTGGTGATGATGAAACCATCATCAGGAAAAAGTTAGACTTTGTTGCACGATATATTGAAACCTTTACGGTTCGACGCAGCGTGAACTACCGTAAATTTGGTCAGACGGCAATTAAATACACCATGTTTAATGTCATCAAACTTATTAGAGACAATGACCTGAAAACATTAGGCTCAAACTTGGTAAATGAAGTGTCACAAATTGCAGAAACATGGGATGGGGTTTGGAGTTTTGGTCTTCACGGCATGAACAGAAAGTTTGTAAAACATCTTCTTTCAAGAATTTCAAGTTACGTGGACAATTTAGTCGGTAAGGACACAACCTATGTATCCTATCACCATCCATACGGCAAGCAGTTTGAGATTGAGCACATTTGGGCAAACAAGTTTGAAGAACATAAAGATGAGTTTGACCAGAAAAATGATTTTCAGGAATGGAGAAATTCAGTTGGTGCACTCGTGTTATTACCACAAGGCACCAATCAATCATTCAATGGCGATAAGTATGAAGACAAACTGGAAAATTATCTAAAGGAAAATACTTACGCACAGACCTTGCATCCAAAGTATTACACGAAGAATCCTAATTTTTTGAAATCGGAAACAGTTCAACAACTCGGATTTAAAGAGCATTCGCAATTCAAGAAGAATGATATAGGCGAAAGGCAAATATTAGTTCAACGAATCTGTGAGAAAATATGGTCTGAAGAATACTTCAATGTATAACAAAGAATTTTTGTAAAGACAGCCAACGCACAGGTGTAAGCATATTTGCAAGTGTAAGTCCCACCGAAAATCGGACTGGTCATAAGTTGGCAAAATAGCTAACTTAGAACCACGAACATGAAGAAGACCAAATTCACAGAAAGCCAGATCGTGAAAGCGATTAAGGAGGCTGAAAACGGCCGTTCAGTGTCGGACATCAGCCGGGAACTGGGCATCAACCCGCAGACTTTGTACAATTGGAAAAATAAGTACTCCGGTATGGACGGTGAACACCTGCGGCGACTTAAGGAACTGGAAGAGGAGAATCGTAAGCTGAAACACATGTATGCCGAATTGGCCCTTGACAACAAGATGCTCAAGGATGTGCTGTCAAAAAAGTGGTAAGGCCTGCTGCCCGCAGAGAAATAGTAGCTTACCTGCAAGTATCCCATCAGGTAAGTGTCAGCAGAGCCTGTAAAGCAACCGGGATAAGGAAATCGGTCTATTATTACCGTTCCAGGAAGGACGACAGTGCTGTCATTGACGCATTGAGCAACCTTGCCGAACTGAAACCATCCAGAGGCTTCCCTTATGACTTCAATCGCCTGCGCAATGAGGGCCATACCTGGAACCATAAGCGTGTGAAACGGGTCTATAACCTGATGAATCTGAACCTGAGAAGAAAGCATAGGCGCCGCTTACCCCAACGCGTAGGGGGCGCGTTGGAGCAAGCGCCGAGACCAAACCAAACATGGAGTCTGGATTTCATGCATGATACATTAATGAACGGTCGCAAAGTGCGCATCCTGAATATCATAGACGACTACAACCGACAAGCTCTGGCTATGGACGTTGATTACTCCCATTCGGGAATGAGCGTTTGCAGGGCTCTTGAAAGACTCTTCGCCGAACAAGGCCTTCCTGCTGAGTTACGGTCTGACAATGGCCCGGAATTCTTTTCTGGAACCTATACCGACTTCTGTGAGAAACATCAAATCAAGATCCGGTACATCAAGCCAGGAAAGCCTATGCAAAACGGCTTTGTAGAACGGTTTAACCGCAGTTACAGGGAAGATATCCTGGACGCATACCTGTTTACGAATATTGAAGAATTACGTGATCTCACCTGGCAGTTTCAACAAGACTACAATCAAAACCACCCACATCAAGCGCTGAATAACTTAAGCCCCATTGCCTTTCTCAAACTAAACAACCATCTTTGACTTCCAACTTATTACCGGTTCGAAAAACGGGGTACCTTCATTAAACTTTTAGTTGGCAAACCAATAGACGAAAGCATTTCAGTTGACGGTGCTTGGAATACATCAAATGGTGTTGTAGAGTATCAGGGTGTTCACACAAAAACAAAGGAACTAATTTTTAAAGTCGGGCCATTAGAGGACGGGACAAATAACATAGTAGAGTTTTTAGGAATTGTTCATGCACTTGCACATTGCAAAAAACACAATATCACTCTTCCAATTTATTCGGACAGTAGAAATGCAATCGGTTGGGTTCGTGACAAAGAAGCAAGAACAAACCATGACCGTAGCGAAAGAAATACAAAACTTTTCGACATGTTGGACAGAGCAGTAAAATGGCTTAAAGAAAACGAATATGAGAACGAAATTCTCAAATGGGAAACAAAAGCATGGGGAGAAAATCCTGCTGACTTTGGTCGAAAATAATTTTGATATAACTATCTTGCACAAATAAAAATTAAACTCAATTGACAACACCTAAAACTGATTTAAGCGCTCTTAACGACAAACAAAGCGAAGCCGTTGTTAGTGACGAAAAACGCATTTTGGTTTTAGCTGGTGCAGGTTCTGGCAAAACAAAAACCCTATTACAAAAAATCATTTACTTGATAGAAGAAAAAGGCGTAAGTCCTTCAAGTATTCTTGCTATTACATTTACCAAGAACGCAACTAACGAAATGATTGACCGCTTAATTGTTTCGGCAGATACAACAGGGCAATATGAAACTTTGATGTCTGATAAGCATCTAAGCAAATTAGAGAAAGACAAAGAAAGATACAGCCAACAAAAAAAATATAAATGGATTGACGGTTTAACCGTCAGGACATTTCACAGCTTTTGTTACAGCATCTTACGGAATTATGGTGTAAACGAGTTTGATAACAAGTTTAGAATTATAGGAGACGAAAAAAAGGACGAGGAAGACGAACTTGCAAAGCATGTTGCCCCCGAAACAGTTTTTGAAGTAGTCCACAAACTTTTAATTGAGCAATGCGAAGACACTTATTTTATGCTACAATTAAAACGCTATATTTTGGATTACGTTATAGACAAAATTCACCTCAAAAAAACAGATGGAAAATATTTGCCGAAAGACGGCAAATATTTCACAACTCTTGATGGAACAAAAGTCCGTTCCAAATCGGAGCAGTTTATTGCTGATTGGTTTTACCGCCACAGCATAAAGTATGAATATGAACCTTTACTAAATGTTAAGGACTTCCCATTTCATCCCGACTTTTTCATTCCAGAAGCGAACCTTTATATTGAACACTTAAGCGATAAAAGCTATTCTACAAAGGACAAAGAAGAACAATTTCAAAAGGGAAATTTACTTTTAGTAAAGACATTTGAAAGCATGACAAAAGACTCTGCTTTGTTCAACCACACTCTGGACAGCGTTGTAAAGAACCGTTTGCCTGCAAATTATCACAAGACAGTTTCATTGACTTACAAAGAAGAATTTAATGGATATCATGAAAGTATAAAGGATTTCGTTACTCAAATCATACGAATTACAGACATGATAAAAGTTGAGAACACAGACCTGAAAAAAGTCCTAAATGATGCAAGACAAGACCAACACGAAAGAGTGAGACATTTTTATGAATTAGCAATTCCAATAGTTGAAAAATATATTCATTACTGCATAGACAAATCTTATGTTGATTTTAATGATTTGATTTCACGGAGCACTTCCCTATTTCAGAACCATGACGACATAGCCAACAAATACAAAAGCAAATATCAATACATTTTAGTAGATGAATTTCAAGACGTAAATAACTTGCAAGTTGAGTTAATAAAACTTTTACTAACCGACCAAACTCAAATGTTTTGTGTTGGTGACGATTGGCAAAGTATTTACGGTTTCAGAGGTTCTAACGTGAGTTATATCGTTGACTTTGAAAATCATTTTCCAAATGCAAAAGTTGTCAAACTCAATTTGAATTATCGTAGCACTCAAAACATTGTTGGAGCAAGTAACGAAGTAATCAAACACAACAAGTTTAAAGTTGAAAAAGAAATTCACTCTTCAAAAAAATCTGAACATAAAATTGTTGTCTATTCAGGCAGCAGCGAAGATGAAAACATACAATTCTGTTTTGACAGAGTGAAAGAACTTTTAGATGAAGGACTGACAAACGATGATATTTTATTTCTCTACCGTAGAAGCAGAATGTTTACTCCTTACTTCTTTCGTTTCAAAAACGAGGGAATAAAGGTTCATGGAAAAACAATTCATGCAGCTAAAGGACTTGAAGCAAAAGTTGTTTTCATACTTGGCTTGTCAGAGGGAAACGGGGGTTTCCCAGACATTTGGTTGGAGGACAGAATTTTTCAAGTAATTAAAAAAGCAAATCACGATTTGCTAATAGAAGAAGAAAGGCGACTATTTTATGTTGCAATCACCAGAGCCAAAGACAAACTATTTTTAGTAACAGAGAAAGGAAACGAATCAAGTTTTTTAAAAGAGATACCAGCCATTTTCACAGTTCGGACAACTATACCAATTAAGTCAGTAGTAGAAAAAGTAATTACGTGCAAAAAGTGTTTTAGCCAACTTGAAAAACTTTGGATTGCTTGCCCATACTGCATGGAGAAAGTAACAGACGACACCAACGGACAAGAAAATGACATCAATATTTAAAGCAGCAGACCTTCGGACGGACAATAGCCCAGCACATAACATCTAGCGGTGTAGAAGCAACCCCGCCCCATAAAAAACCCTTCGACAGGATGATAGCAGAGGTCTTATCCATTTTCCATTCCCCCCAAAGGATCGGCCTCAAATGATGGGAGGCGTTAAACGCCGCAAAAAGCCGCTAAATGCCAAGGAAGCTCCGAGCACGCGAGGAGATCGCCGCTGGCATTCGGCTGATGGCAAGTGTGCGCCTTTCATCATTTGCAGCCTTGATTATTCTCTTACTTTTTCATCAAGGAAAAAGTAAGAGAAAAGAATAGAATATGTTTGATTCGGTGTGGGGGTAAAAATCGAAATCGTCAAAAACAGACTGCTAACCCCCAAATAATCTGCACACTAACTGTTCAATAAAAACGTTTTGGACAGCAGTGGTTCATAATAATAAAGATATTCACTACAAACGAAGAAAATGAACACTATAACGTACTATAACAGCACTTGCCCAAAAGTGGCGGTTCAGTGCTCCGCAGACACATTTGTGTTTAATCAATTTTGGTTCTCCGCATCAATCCCTACATATCGGAATGGTGAAAATCGCCGCCTTCGCCAAGCCCGAAACCGTTAGTGGTCAGTTTAGGACAACACACTAAAAAGACAAGAAATTATGACAAACGACTATTTAGACAGTGTAAAAAAACAATTTGAGTACTACAAAATGCTTGGCGACAAAACGTTTTCGCAATTACAGGATGACAAATTGTTTTGGCAATACAATGACGACAGCAACAGTATTGCGACAATTGTAAAACACATTTGGGGAAATATGCTTTCACGTTGGACAGACTTTTTAACTTCAGACGGAGAAAAAGAATTTCGTAACAGGGATGCAGAATTTGAAAACGACATGAAAAATAGAGAAGAACTTGTAGACAAGTGGAACGAAGGTTGGACTTGTCTTTTCAATGCAATCAACTCTTTGACAATGGACGACCTTGACACAATTATTTATATACGCAATCAGGGACACACTGTATACGAAGCAATAAATCGACAACTCGCACATTATCCTTATCACATTGGACAAATTGTATTTCTGGGTAAGATGCTTGCAGAAAATGGCTGGACTTCGCTATCAATTCCAAAAGGAAATTCACAATCGTATAACAAAGACAAGTTTACAAAACCAAAACAAAGAGGACACTTTACAGACGAGTTTCTAAACGACAAGAAAGAATGAAAACCGAACCGCTAATATTTAGCGGAGTAGAAGCAACCACGCTCAAAAAAAATGAGCTAGAGCGTGTTACACGAATTGGGTCAATTTGAGCAAAAACCACTAAACTTGACATAAACGATGACAAAAAAACCATTTGACTGCGGGGCGTTCAAGAAGCCCCTCGCCAGACGATTGCAGGAGGGCAAGCGTTTGCCTGGTAAAATCGGGGCCCCGACGCCGTTGATGAAGGATTTTCCGGAGGAAGCACCGGTTGGTGAGCTGCTGTCTCCTATGGAGCCCTGTGAAGTGCTGAACCGGAACAATGGGCCGCTTCTGTTGGGCAGCCGCGATGCAAAGGACTGGGTAAGCGATTCTTTTGTTAATAAAACAGAGACAATCATTCCAGGAGCATCAAGCAAACACAAGGCGGGTAGGGCTCGATTGTTGCGAGAACCAGATGCATTGCATGAACAAACTGCAAGCAGCATGGTAGGTGATGGAGCAGGTGGAGAAGCTTTTACACACTACATAGGTGAAGAATTTGGCGGTGGTGTGATTTTCCATTTATGGAACGATGCAGCAGGGGTTGAACATGGGTACATAGTAGATAAAGTGTTTTTAAGTACCAGCAATAGCCGGGCATGGAGCAACATTACGGATGAAGAAATTGGCCCTTCGGCTCAAAATAAATTGGGCGGCCTAAGCAACAGCAAAGCCATTGTGGCCCAGGATGGACATGTGCACAGCGCTGCCGCACTTTGTTTAAATTCAACCAACGGAGGGCAACGCGACTGGTATTTGCCATCAATCAATGAATTATGGCTTCTTTGGCCAAACCGTTTCCTTGTCAACGAAACCATTGCAAAAATTGGTGGCGCAGCCGTTCCGCTGATTCCGTCCTACCTCTGGAGCAGTACGGAGGACGACAACATCTGCGCTTATTACTTCTCCTTCTACCTTGGTTATGCCTCCATCAGCCATAAGCTCTACCCATATTATGTGCGTGCAGTTCGGGCTTTTTAACCATCCAACTACAAAACGGGAGATACTCCGTTTTTCGAACCGGCCATGAGTGGAAACCCTATGGAGGAGCTTCAAGCACAGCAATGCCGTTTTGCGTACTTATATCTATGTCCAGAATGCTTGCGTTCGTATTTGTCTGGCTTCATTAGTGGGCAAAAAAAAACCATCACATGGTGATGGTTTTTTTGGTGGGAGCTGAGGGGTTCGAACCCCCGACCCTCTGCTTGTAAGGCAGATGCTCTGAACCAGCTGAGCTAAGCTCCCATGTATTTGTTCAGCCATTGTCGTGCTGAACGGGACTGCAAAAATAATGAACTTGGTCATTCCTGCAAATCTTTTTTGCTCATTTTTTCGGACAGGCCATTTGAGGAGGGTGGAATGCTGGCATTTTTAGGACGGTATATTGCAGGTGCTTTTTAAGGTTATGTCAGTGAAGATGAGGAAGGTGCTATATCGGATTTCAATGGGTATGTTCATGACGGGGCTGGTGCTGGTAACCATCCTGAACGCAGGTCTATTTTTCTACGGCGACCGCATAGAGGCCATGGCTGTAGATCGGGTAAACCGCTTTCTGAAATCAAAGGTCAGCGTACAGCATGTTGATTTGGTGTTTTGGAGTTCCTTCCCAAGGGTTTCCCTGAAGTTGGAACAGGTGGTGGTGGGCGAAAGTGAGTATGTAACCGGTGAGCCATTGCTGCGCTGTCAATCTCTGATGGTTTCCTTTCACCCCATCGAATTGTTGCAGGGCCATTACCGCATCCTTGCCCTCCACATGGAGCAGGGGTTGCTGAATATTGCAGGCCGGGGTTCTGCGGTGAACTACGATGTGCTTAAAACAGATTCCGGCGCCACTGCTGGTGGCAGTACCAACCTGGACTTGCAGCAGGTGAGCCTGAACCGGGTGCGCGTGAAATACCGCGAACTGTCGGACAAAACGACCATAGACCTCAGCCTGGCGGAGTTCCAGGGGCAGGGCGCCTTCATGTCCAGCGACTTCGCGGCAGACCTGAAGGCCGAAGGCCGCTGCGAGCTGCTGGAGATTGCCGGACTGCAATACCTTCAGTCTAAGGCGCTGAACCTGGATGCCCGCCTGAATGTGCAGCAGGGCAACCGCTTTCGCTTCAACAACGCCGCATTGAAGTTCGACCGGGCCGGCTTTCTGGTGAACGGTTCTGTGATTACGGGTAAGGAGCAATCCATGCTCGACATACGCGTGAAGGGCAACAAAATGACCATTGCCGATTTGCTGGGAGTGCTTCCTTTGTCGTGGACGGCAGCGGTGCGCGATTTCCAGAGTACCGGCGAAATCAGTTTCGATGGCCTGGTCAAGGGTGCTGCCGGTGCCGGCGCCATCCCAAAAATTTCTGCACAGGTGCGGCTCAACAAGGCATCGCTACAGCCTCCCGGATCTGCGGTGCGCATCAGCGACATCGAGGGACAGGCGCTGGTGGAGAACCGCAGCGACGCGCCCGGCATCTTTGACCTGAGCGTGAAGCCTTGGGCCTGTAAACCAGGTAAGGGAAGCCTGCAGGGCGATTTGTTGATGCTGAACCTCAGCGACCCCGTTCTGGAAACAAACCTGCGCGGCACCCTGGAACTGTCAGACCTGCCCGCCCTGGCCTCGCTGAACGGCGTGGAAGCCGGTGGTGCCCTTCTGGTAAACATGCACATAAAAGGGAAAACCGCAGATTTTGGCAAAAACATCGGCGCCGTTGATGCCGGTGGCACTGTGGAGCTGCGCCAGGCCATGTGGCAGCAGCCCGCAAAAAATATTGACATCCGCCAGGCCATCGGCACCTGCGATATAGACCCTGATAACCTGTCGCTGCACCATTGTGAAGCCCTCATCTCAGGTCAAAATGTGCGCTTCAGCGGCAGCATGCCCGGCTTCTGGCCCTACGTGTTCCGCGATTCCGGTCACCTGGAAGTGCATGGATTCCTGGAAGCCGACAAGCTCAACCTCGAACCCTTCGTGGTTTCAGGCAGCCCCGCCAAACCTGCCGCAGCGGCGAATAACACCTATATCCTTCCCGATGATATGGACCTGGATGTTTCCGTGCGCATCGGAAATCTGGTGTATAAGAAGTTTGAAGCCAAAACCATCAACGGCATCGCCACCTTCCGCAGAGGCCGGCTGCGCCTCAGCAACCTGAACATGCAAACGCTGGACGGTACCCTGCAAATGAACGGCAGCTTCAACAAGGACGATAAAGGGTATATCTGTAAAACAGCCTTTAAAGGAACGGATATCAACATATCAAAACTGTTCTATGCCCTGGACAACTTCGGCCAGAATGACCTTACCGACAAGAATTTGGAAGGCACCGCAGACTTCAGCGGCGAAGCCATGATTCCCTTCGATCCTTCCCTGAATGTGATTCAGAAGGAACTGTATACTTATGCCGACCTGGAAATTAATGGGGGTGTACTGCGGAATTATGAGCCACTGATGTCGCTGTCCTCCTATGTCAAGGTAGAAGAACTCAAGGAAATTAAATTCTCCAGCCTGAAGAACAACATTGAAATCGCCGATGGACAAATCAGGATTCCTTCCATGACCATCAACAACAGCGCACTGAATATTGAAATTACCGGTACCCACCGCTTCGATAATTACATGGATTACGGGTTTAGGGTGCGCGTGAGCGATGTGATAGCGGCCAAATACAGCTGGCGCAAGAACAATGTGGAAGGGCGTTACGAAGACAATGGATCGAAGGGCATGAGTATTTTTGTGAAGATGGTGGGTTATCCGGATCAGTTGAACATCAGCTACGACCGTCAGAAGGTGAAGCAGCAAATTCAGGAATCAGCCAAAAAGGAAAAGACCGAACTGCGCGAAGCTTTGAAGTCAGAATTCTCCGGAAAGAAGGAAGGTGGCAAGCAGCAGAAAAGCGGGGAAACCTTTGAGTGGATTGAGGATTGAGAAGTAATTTATTGTGATGAACATCACCTCAGCATCGCCCAGGCCTCAGGCAGCGCATCAATCAGGCTCATGGCGGTCATGCCCTGTTCGGTTTTTGTCTTACGTGCTAAGTCTGCTGCACGTCCGTGCAGAGACAGGCCTATGGCTGCAGCATCGTTGCGCTGATAGCCGGAAGCCAGCAAGCCGCCGATGATTCCGGTGAGCACATCGCCGCTGCCGCCTTTGGCCAGCCCGGCGTTGCCGCCGGTATGGTAACTCAGGTGCCCTTTGCAATTGGAGTAGATGCTGTAAGTGTCTTTCAGGACGATGCTGCAGCATTCCCTCAGGCTGTAGGCGCTTAACAGGTTCAATCGTTCCAGATCATCGCTCCAGGAGCCGACAAGCCTTTTGAATTCTCCCGGATGGGGGGTGAGCAGGGCGCGGTTGTTCAGCAATTTAAGGTCAATATGCTCCTCAGCCAGCAGGTTCAGGGCATCGGCATCCAGCAGCAAAGGGATGTCAGGAAATACCTGCATGATTTCACTAATCACGCGGCCTGTTTGAGGGTGTGTGCCCAGGCCCGGACCGGCGGCGATGGCATCTACCGAGGCAGGAAGGAAGTCAGGTAATTGGGTAATAATATCCAGGCCGCTGTGCAGGCACATGGCCTCCGGCACTTGTGACATTACGGTGGTTCGGATGCGTTCCGGCAGCAGGGCCGTAACCAAACCAACTCCCGTCCGGAGGGCCGCTTTAATGGTCATGATGGCAGCACCGGGCTTCTCCTGGCTACCCGCAACAACCAACAGATGTCCGTAGCTGCCCTTGTGGCTATGCCTCGGTCTGTTGCTGATGCACTCTTTAAGAATGGAATCTTGATACCACACGGGTCTGTCTTCTGTCAAGGGAGACATAGCCTGATGAAGGCCAATGCCCACCACCTGGAAGTCCACCTTGTGTTGCGGCAGCAAGAGGCCTTCTTTGGGTGCTTCAAAGGTGTAGGTCCTGGTGGCATGCACAAAATCATGTTCCGTGATGCCATCGGTATAGAGCCCGGAGGGTAAATCGATGGATACCAACAGTCTTCTTCGGTTGAGCCACGCAATACAGGCCGCATACAATCCCTCCGGCGGGCGGTTCAGTCCGGTGCCCAGCAAGGCATCAATCCACATCACATCATCCTCGATGGGCAACAGGTGGCTGTCGTGAACAAGGTGCAGACACTCAGGGCGGAATGCCCGGAGCAATTGCTGGTTGAACAGGTTGTCGGCGCTGTAGGCATCCTGTTGAAGCAGAAAGCACTGCGTATTGCTGAAACCGCGTTCCAGCAACATCCGCGCAACTGCAAGTCCGTCGCCGCCGTTGTTGCCGCCACCGCAAAGAATGCGAAACCGTTTTTGCCCGGGGAAATCCTGAAGCAATCGGTTCAGGAACAGCCCTGATGCCCGTTCCATCAGGTTCCAGGAACTGATGGGCTCCTGTTGGATGGTGTACCTGTCGGCTTCCCGTATTTGTATGGCGGTGAGGATGTTCATATCAGTACCAGCAATGATTTGGGACAAACTTCTACGGTGAGTGGACCTTTGAAGTATCCGGCTGGTTCTCCGTCCACATGGATGGCGGTGCGTTTTACACCGGCTATCTGAAAGCGGGTTCCGCTAAGCACCTGCACGCTTGGCGCACGGTGTACTTTTTTGATGAGCAGCCTGAAGCCGATGGAGGGCACGGTTAATGGGCCGGCCGGCTGGAAAATCAGGGCATTAATGGTTCCGTCGTCAATGCGTGCACCCGGCATCAGGGCTACATTATTACCCCACTGCCCTCCGTTGGCAAAGCAAATCATCCAAGCTTCACCCTGCCAGGTAACATTGGTTTCAACAACTTGGAATGGCTCGGGCTGCAAACGCAGGTTGCGCGCAATGGTTTTTACGTACCCCAAAAGGCCCCGCTTTTTACGGTCCTTGAAGGCATGGCTGATGCGGGCATCATAGCCCAGTCCCGCAATGTTGGCGAAGAAATGTCCGCCGCAAATCCCGGTGTCTATGGTCTTGGCCTGAAAGCGCAGTACCTGCTCCAAGGCTTTTCCGGGCTGCATAGGCAGTCCCAGGTGACGCGCCAGCCCATTGCCCGACCCTAGTGGTATGATGCCCATGGGAATGCCGGTGCCTTTCAGAAATTTGCCCACCAGGTTCACCGTTCCATCCCCGCCGCAGGCAATCACGGCAGCAGGGTTTGTGGCCATTGCCGCCTCCAGTTCCTTGCGCGTTGATTCCGGTTTCCCCAGGGCGATAAACCGGGCCTCATAGGGTTTGTCCTTCAGCATCCTGGTTGTCAAGGCTTCCATCCGAGACGCTTTCCCACTGCCGGAGCGGTGGTTGAGCACAAAAATCAGGATGGGCTTAGCGGTTGAAGGCATATTGCAGGATGTTGGCACCCATTTTTAAAGCCTGCTGTCGCACGGCTTCCGGATCCTGGTAGGTGCCGGGGTCTTCCCACCCATTGCCCAGGTCGCATTCGTAATCATAGAAACATACCACACGCCCTTCCCAGATTAAGCCGTAGCCCTTCGGTGCCTTGCCGTCGTGCTCGTGCACCTTGGGCAGGCCCGCAGAAAACTGGAATTTCTGGTGGTAGATGGGATGGCTGAACGGCAACTCCACAAAATCCAGTTCGGGAAAAACCTTTTTCATCTGCGGCCGGATGAACGGATCCATGCCGTAGTTGTCGCATATGTGCAGAAAACCGCCGGCCAGCAGGTAGTTGCGTAGGTTTATCGCCTCTTCCGCAGAGAACACCACGTTGCCATGCCCGGTCATAAATACATAAGGGTATTGCAGTAGGTCTGCGGAACCGGCATCTATGATGTCTTCAGCTTCAGCCAGGGTGGTGCCAAGGTTGCTGTTGGCAAAGCGCGCCAGGTTGGGCAGCGCAGTGCGCGAGGAATACCAATCGCCGCCGCCGCCGTATTTCAACCGGGCCAGTTTTATGCTCGCACCCGTCATTCCGGAAGGTGCAGGCGCTGCTCCGGTAAAAAGCATGAAACAGATCAGATACCAGTACTTTCCCATGGTTGAAACATCAAAATTACAACCTACTTCAGGGATAGTTTCAGGCCTGCATAAAAATTGGCCCCCATCACGGGCCCCCAGGCAAGAGCGGCATCAAAGTAGGGGAGGTAGGGATTGTTCGCCGACATCACCGGATTGTGGTCGCCCGCGCTCAACAGGTTCTCACCACCCACATACCATTCCCAACCCTTCCATTCCTTGCGCAGTTGGGCATTCCACACCATAAACCATGGACTGTAACCGGGTCTGCGGTACTGCTCCGGATAGAATCCCGTTTCGGGAATCCTACGCGGTGAATTGATCTGGAAGGTATTGTTCAGATGCCACTTGCGGCGGTTTTCAAAGTCGGCAATAACAATGAAGCGATGCGGTGATTGCAGGGGTTGTATGCGTCGGCCCGATAGCAAGGGCTGAATGTTATGGACCAGGCGGTAGGCTGTTTTCAGTTCCAGACGACGCCTTGGCGACCAGATCCACTCAGCCTGCACTGTACGGGCAAAGCCTCCACCCCGCTCGTAAAACCATATTTTGGAGGGCTGGTAATCACGGTCGGCAATAACCTGATTGTCAAAGCGGGTTTCAAAATAATCCAGCAACAGGGTGGAGGGGCGGCCGTTAAACTTGAAATAACGGGTATAGCTGGCCCCGAAGTTCCAGCCGCGTTCCTGATGAAATCCATAGGGGAGGTTGCGAAAGTTCGGATCCCAGGGCACGTTTTGCCAGTGCACATAGCGGCTGCTGAGAAACAAAGGCAGGTGTTCAGCCAGCACCCAGGCCGTGCGCCTCCCATAACCGGCCTGCGCACGGAATAGGTTGTCCTTGTTCAGGTCGTAGCGCAGGTGCATGCGGGGTGTAAATGACCAGCCGTACAGGTTGTTCCAGTCGCTGCGGATGCCCGCCACTGCTGAAAAAGAACCTTCCTTCAGGGTGTATTCGGCAAAAGGTCCTGCGGCCAGTTCGCGTCGCTGCAGGGGCATCAGCTCAATCAGCGGATTGTTGGGGCCAATCAGCTCGAATACGTCGTCGTATTGCAGATTGATTCCTGTTCTGAACACATCTTCACCCCGAACATTTTGCTGGTAAAACAGCTGGTAGCCAAAGCTGTTCTGCGCGCCCCGGTATAGGTTGGAATCGCCAAAGTGCGCCTCCAGCGTTTCGGTATGAAAGGACAGGATGTTTCCCAGGCTGGATTCCTTATCGTCGTTCAGGAACAGGCCAACCTTGACAAAGCCATCCGCTTTGCGGTCTTTTTGGGAGAACACATAGGGCACGCCGGAATAGTAGTGTCCGCCCGGTACCAGTTGTCCGGCCTGACGGTCGTCGGCGGTAAGGTTCAGGCTGATCTGGCTTTCCCATTTTTTACGGTTGATGTTCACCTGGTTTCCGAAGAACACCTTTTGGCCTATGGGGATATCCAGAAAGCCATCGTGGTTCATGTCCGTTTTGCCGCTTTGTACCGAGCCGTGTACCATTCCGGTGTACCAGCTGCGCGGGCCCAAATCCACGCGGTGCATGGCGTTGAGTTCAAAGCGGCCCATATTTCCGGCATAGGCATTGAAAAACCAGGGTGCTTCCTTGCGGTCGGTGCGGAAGGAGTAGTTGATGGAGCCCGTGATGCCTTCAAATCCGTTCATCACACTGCCTGCGCCTTTGGCAATAAGCACCGACGAAATGAAAGGCCCCGGAATCTGCGCCAGCCCGTTTACTTGCGCCAGACCCCGCAGCAGGGGTACATTATCGCGGTTGAGTTGCACGTATTTCCCGGCCAGCCCCAGCATTTCCACCTGGCGTATCCCGCTCATGCCGTCGGCGTTGGATACCTCTACGGCTGCATTGGTTTCAAAGCTTTCGGACAGGTTGCAGCAGGCCGCCTTGCGAAATTCTGCCTGTCCCAGCACTTCCAGCTGCCCGATGCTTCGGCGGGAGAAGCCACCCTTTTCGGAACGGCCTTTAACCAGTACCTCGGAGGTGCTTTTCAGGCGAAGGTAGAAATCGGGAACGCTGCTGTCTGAGGCCCGGATGCTGTCGGGCTGAAAGTCGCGCCAGCGCGCCACAAGCAACACCGGTGTGGAGTCGCAGCGCAGGGTATAACGGCCCTCGCTATCGGTGAATACGCTGCCTGCGCTGCCTGCAATACGCACTTCTGCTTTCACCGCGGGCATGGGGCGTTCGCCTTCATAAAACACACGGCCGCTCAGCTGAACCTGAGCACCTGCGGTGCAGGGCAGTAGGCTCAACAGCAAGAAGTTTAGTGTTCGGGATGGTCCTGGCATGCGCCTTCTCTATATCGACAACATTGCGGGAGCTTGCCGTAGGCCGTTTCATCGGCGCGGAATAATTCGGTGTCGTGGCCTGCCTGACTCACCAAACGCTGGATTTGCTCCAGGCTGATTTTACGCTCGCTATACATTACCTGAACTATTTGCTGTTCAGGCAGGTAAACTGCGCTTCTGATGCCAGGCAGGTCCAATGCCTTTTCGATGCGTTCCTTGCACATGTCGCAATTTCCTAAAGCCTTGAACTGCGCTTTGGCAGGTGGTTCGGCCTTGATTCCGGCCATGTGGATATAGATGATGCCCAACAGTAGGGCGATGATGGTTTTTTTCATGATGTTTGGTTTGTTGGAAAGGAAATGAAAATTCACACCGCCCGGGGCGATGTGATTTCGACGGAATGTTGATCAGCTGTATGCCCAAGGTCATTCCGGTTGCGGCTGTTCAGCCTTCCGCTAAATAATCAATACACCCAGCCGCAGGTGCAGCCTTAAAGGTTCAGGCGGTTTGCCTTGAATCTTTTTGAAATCATTGCTGTGCTGAACCTGAACAAGGGCTTCAGCATAGCAGCAGTTTTCCAGGGGGATGCCAGCGCTGATGTGTTGTTCAAAGCAGGTTTTTACGGGCGCAAATACCGGGGCAAGGTTGAAAAAAGACTGGTCCTGGCAACAACCATCATCGGGCAGGGCAGGCTTGGGATGATTGGCAAGGGCACAACAGGAAGCCTGTTCCACAGGGGTTTCGCAGCAGCGTTCTTCACAGCACAGGTGCATGCTGAGGGGCAACAAGCCCATCACCATCGTGGTGCATACCAACATGCTATATGCGGCCAACTTGCGAAACACTATACAATAATAATCAATTCAATCCTGAAATGGTTTTAAGCGCAGGTCAGAAGTCGAGGCCCCAGGTGAAATAGCTCATTCCTTTGTTCCAGCGATTCTCAACCAATCCCCAGCCATAGTCGTACTTCAGGTAGTAGCCAAGCACACGCGAGCGCATGCCCAGGCCGGCGCCCATAATCAGCGGGTTTCTGCGGCTGGTTACCGTGATGCGGTATGCGCCGCCGTCAATGATGCGGGTGTTGAAGGGGTTGTCGCGGCTCCAGGGACTGTTGCCCACCCAGGCGGTGCCTGCGTCAATGAAGCCGGTGAACATGAAGTTCCTCCAGAAATCGGCGCGAATGGGCTTTTGGTACAAATAGGCAAATACCGGGATGCGCAACTCTGCATTAAACAGCAAGAAGTTGTTGCCGGATCGGATGTTGCGCTTAAAGCCGCGCATGTTTCCCACAATAGACTGGAACACATAGGGTGCATAATCCAGCAGGGCCAGTCCGTTTTCATACTGGTTGTTGCTTTTGATCCAGTTTTCCATGGCACCGAGGTAATAAACCGTGCGTGCTTTACCTGTGCTGGTTGCGCCGCTCAGACGGGTGCACAGGCTTATTTGCCGATGCAGTGGAAGGTAGTAGCGCACGTCGCCGCCAAAGGTCCACATGCTTCTTCCGGAGCCCATCAGCCAGTGTTCGTTGTACAGCTTCATCCGCAAGCCGCGCAGGTGGTTCAGTCCCCGCGCATCGGTATTGTCAAATACATATGTGAAGCGCAGCCCTGAATAGAATTCGCTGACATTTGGTGTGAACAAGGTGGAAGGGCCGCTGGATTTCACCAGAATGCGTTCCTGCCTGCCCAACAAGGCTGCTGAGATTTTTTCGCGTTCGTTCAGCGGATATTGAAATTTCAGCTTTACTGTGGTACTCAGGCTGCGCCTGAAGAGGGCTTGGTCGGCCACATCGTAGGGGCGGGCCCTGCGCACCACCGAAAATTCCTTGTCCAGCCTGCGGTGCATGTCGCTGAAACGGAACAGGATGTCTGAGCGGTTGAGGCTGGTGTTGGCGCGAATACCTCCATCCAGCGTATAATCTTTCATCCGGTCGCTCAGGCTGGCCTTCAGGAACGGGCTGAACAACTCGAACTGCATGATATCCGGCGGCAACAGGTTGGTGAAGTAATGGGAGCCCAGGATGGAATTGTCAAATTGCGACTGAAAATGATCTACCGTGAAGCGCAGCCTGGCGTTTGCGGCGTCTATGGCCTGTTCCTGCGCCGGAGCCTGCTGCTCAACCTCCTCTGCAGATGGTGAATTGGTAAGGTCGAAGCCCGTGAGGTAATGAACCCTGGCGAAATATCCGCTGTCCACAAACTGCGGCCCGGGCATCACTTCCGCAGAATCCGGCAGCTCCGGCATAAGGGTTTTCAGTTGAAACGGCGCAGCGCCCGACAGTGAATCCAGTTTGCGAGTGAAGCGCCTCCAGTCCATATTGTTTACCGTAACCCCCTGTTGGGCGCCTTCCAGCTCAGTGATGAAAATCTTATAGCGCCCGTTAATCAGCAACAGTTCTGCAAGGAGCTTGTTCTGCGGAGCGTAATCCTGATAGATGATGCTGCGCTTATAGTTGGTCAGCGCCAAGGGTTGAGGTATGCTGTCTTTCCAGCTGATTTGCCAGCTGTTTACAATGCCGGTGCCATCACATAAATACCAGATATGATCATTGCCATACAGGATGGGTTTACTCACATGCACATCCCTGCCATAGCGGGTAAGCGGCAGGATTTGTTTGCCTTTCGCTTCCAGCAGGAACAGATTGCTGCAGTTTTCCTGGTTGCCGGCACCATCCACAGGACGGTTGCTGATGAACACCATGTTGTCAGACTCCGGCAACAGGCGGGCGGAATGGTCGAAATAAATATCGCTGGTAAGTTGCTCGTAGCTGCCGTCCTTCAGGTGGTAGCGGAACAGGTCGCTTTGCCCGTTTTGTATGGCGCTGATGATGAGCGCGTCGCTGTCTTCGTAGATGAAATCATGCACACCGGCAAAGCCCCGAATGGGGAAAAGCCGCACGGTTTTGGCGTTCAGGGCAATATCGCGCAGCAGATAGTCGCCTTTTTCTTCGCTCAGCACACTTAAAATGCGGCCGCCTTCTTTCCAGGCCAGAATGGGGTCGTGGTAATCCGGAATCTGGTTCAGCACCTTATGTCCTCCGGTAAACAACAGCCGGGTGGTTTTCAGGCGGGTATGGTACAGCCATATTTGGTACAGGCCTTTGTCGTTGGTTACTATGGCCAGCTGCTGGCCGTCAGGGCTGATGCTGAACTGTGTATGTTTCAGGTTTCCCAGTCGGCGGGGCGCGTTTTCGCTGCCCAGGGGCAGACTTTTCCCCGCTGGCTCTGCATTGTACAGGCTGCGATAATGTTCCTGCCAGGCTTCTATAAAAACGCCGATGCGCTGTTGCGTAACGAAGTAAATCGCGCTTTCCACACTGCGGGTGGTGCGGGTCATGTAGATGATGTTGGTCAGCGCGTCTTGTCCGTACACTTCCAGGATGTATTTCCAGATGCTGTGGCCCGCCAGCTCATAGTCTTCATTGCTCATGCTGTTGAACCTGCGGAACCTTCCTGTGGCTATGGCGTCGTGCATTCTGTTGTCCAGATCTGCATTCCATTCTTCGCTCAGGTAGCTTCGTAAACCACTCAGATACCAGGGCGGCAATGCCAGCAGCGCGGAGTTTTGTATGCGTTCCTGGATGGTTCCGCCGTACATCATTTCGCGAAGCAGCACCTCAGTGACCGATGACCGGATCTGCCGGCTTAAAAAATTGTAATCGCCGTTGAAGTAGATGGCTACCTGGTCGTCGGGTACGGGCTGATAGCCGGCAGCGGTGGTCTGCGGATTCACATAACCCAGATTGCTTTGACGGTATTGGCTCAAGCTGTTGAACAGCAAAAGCTGTATGCTGCCGCTCAGCCTGTATCCGAGGATTTTCTCTACCCGGGGGATGGTGATTCTTGCAATGTCCAGGGTTTTCAGGGCAATAGGCTGCCCGCCTTGGGTGAAATAAACATCCACATTGCGGTCTGAATAGTATTTCCATTCAAACTGTCGGTATTGCACGCGGTTTTGCCCGAACTCGGGATAAAATCCCTGAGCGCCAAGCGCACAGGGCGTCAGCAGGAGCAGGGTGAATATCCTTCGTGCCTTCAGGTTCACGCTCAAAGATAAGCGTATTATGAATGTGCCGACATTTCCGCTCAGGGAAGTGGCTTAAGTTGCTTGCGGAACAATACAAACAGCACATAGGCCAGCGCGGCACCGAATAAGCCTCCGCACAGTACGTCCAGCGGGTAATGAACGCCCAGGTAAACCCTGGAATAAGCTACCACACCGGCAATGGCCAGCAGCAGCGCCGCCTTACCCCGGCGATAGCCGAGCATCAGGATGCTCAAGGTATAAACGGCAAAAACATTGGCGGCATGGCTGGATACAAATCCGTATTTACTTCCCGCAGGGCCATCTGGCAGCCTGGCCTGTAACTCCTGGTTCAGGAAAGGACGTTCTCTCTTGAAAACCGGCTTCATGATCCGCGAACTGATGCTGTCGGCAAGGCCGAAGGCGCTAATGGCAAGCAAAAGGGGTAGCCAGCTCCGGCGGCCGTATCGGCGAATAAAACGGTACACCAGCCACAGATAAACCGGCATCCAGAACCAATGATGGCTGGCCAGATGCATGATCGGGTCGGCCCAACTTGCCGACAGGTCGCGGTTGATGAAGGTAAAGAGCCGCTCATCACTTTGTTCCAGCCACTCAGGGAAAAAGTTGCCACTCATGGTTTTCGAGATATGATGATGATGCGGGGTGAAGTTTCGTTGATATAGGATTCCAGTTCCATATTGCCGTAAACAGCTTCCACGGTGAATCCTGCCTTTTGGTGTAATTCGATGAGTTTCTCTGCGGAATACACCTTCACCTGCTCGCGGTAATCATGTCGGTACTCCCCGTCTGTAACTTCAATCTCCTTGACGATAAAGGGCTGTTGCAGGTATTTACGGGTGTTGAAGATAACTCCATCCCGAATCACCGAAGCGGTTTCAGGCAGATGCTGCAACACCGCTCCGGCATTCAGGTAGTCCTGGATAAACAATCCACCGGCTTTGAGGGCAATATATGCCGCTTTCAGGGTGTCCAGATCGTCGGCTTCCTTGTCGGTATAACCGAAACTGGTGAACAGGTTTACCACCACATCAAAGGCCTGCCGTTCAAAAGGTACGCGCATGTCGTGTACAGAAAAGCGCAGGTCTTTCCCGGCATGTTTCGTGGCTTCCTGAATGCTGTTCGGACTGAGGTCTATCCCGCAAACGTTCATACCCAGTTCAGCCAATACCCTGCTGTGCCTTCCTTTGCCGCAAGCCAGGTCCAGCACGGCTGTTCCTGGTGTGAGCTGAAGACGCTGTACCAGCAATTCCAGGAAGGCCCGGGCTTCTTCTTCATTTCTGTTCCGGTACAACAGGAAATAATAAGAGGTATTGAACCATTCTTCGAACCAAGCCTTCGCCATCGCCGGCAAAGTTCGATACTTTTATGCAGCCTTTGATTTGTTAAGAAACTGTTAATTCACAGTTACCTAAATGCTTATAAACTACACAATGAAGCAACATTGGCGTAAAACTGAGGTTACCTTTAAGGTGGAATTTTGTAATGATAAATTTTCTGTTGCTACATGAAAAAACTGATTAACCTGATGTTCTTGTTCAGCCTACTGGTTTCGGCCTCAGCGCTGCAAGCACAGGGTATTGTGCGAGGAGTGGTTCAGTCAGCCGACGGAAGGAATCTTTCCGAGGTGCTGGTGGAAGTGAAAACTTTGAGCGTAAACACCACTACCGACGTGGACGGAAGGTATCAGCTTTCCCTCCCTGCCGGAAATCACCTGATCCAGTTTTCAAAGAAAGACTTCAACGAGGAATCTGTGAATGTGGAACTGGAAAATGGTGCAGAAGTATACCAGAACATGATGCTCACTGCGAGCAAGATGATGGACGGTATTGTGGTAAGAGCGAAGCCTAAAGCAACAGCCGCTACCGCCGTTGGAGCCATTCAAACCAAGAAGAATCTTCTGCAGTTTGCGGAAGTGGTGAGCATGGAAGATATGAAGAAGGTGAACATCCGTACTACGGCCGACGCGCTAAAGCGTATTCCCGGAGCCACCATCATGGAAGGTAAGTTTGCCAACATACGCGGCATGTATGATCGCTATAATGCCGGTTACTTGAACGGGGCTCCTTTGCCGAGCACTGAGAGCGACCGAAAGGCATTCAGCTTCGACATCATTCCGGCCAACATGATAGACAACATCACCGTGATTAAAAGCGGAACGCCCGATATGATGGGCGACTTTGGCGGTGGCATCATCCGAATTGGCACCCGCAACATCCCCGATAAACTTACCCATAACCTGAGCATTGGATTCCAGTTCAACTCCATCACCACGTTTAAGGAACTTCAATCCTTCGGGGTGCAGGGCAGTGAGTGGTTTGGTATTGCCGGATCGTCAAGAAATATACCCGCACTGGATGGTTCCCTGGCTGCTGTAAACCCTCAGAAAAATGCTGCGGAAAGCCGTAAATTCAATAACGATTGGAAATTAAGCAGCATCAATCCCGCCCCCGGTCCCAGATTTAATTATACCGTGGGTATTCCAGTGAAACTGAAAGGCAAGAAAGAACTCGGTTTCATCGCCGGTATCAACTATGCCTTAACCAATCGCTATTCTGATGGGGTGGTGAATAAAAACGATTTGAGCGACAACCGTCTTTACTCTTCTTACCAGGACAAGTTATACAGCTTCAACGTGCAGAATGGCCTGTTGTTCAACACCTCCTTTAAGTTGAATAACCGCAATCGTATTGATTGGAAAAATCTGTATAATCTGAATTACGATGCGGCCAGTACCCTGAGAAATGGTGTGGCCGACGCCGATAATCAGTTGTATTCAGAAGGATATGCCAACCAGGTTACTGCCAACAAATTGTACAGCACCCAGCTGCTAGGTTCGCACAGCATTGGCGAAAAACAGACAACCGTGAACTGGATGCTGAACTACGGCAGCATTAAAAGGGATATACCCGATTACCGCATCGCGCAATATGGTATTCAGGAAGGTACACGCTACCTGGTGCTGAATGATTTCTTCAACAACGGCTCCGGACGTTTCTTCAGTTCATTAAATGAGCAAACCTACAGCGGCAGCGTGGATGTGCAGCACAGCATCAAAACCGGCAAGGTGGTAAACAACTTGAAAACCGGCATCTTCGTACAGCGACGCAACCGCGATTTCAACAGCCGGGAATTCGTTTACGGCCCGCTAGGCAAGCAAGTTATTTCCACAAAACCTGTATGGGAAGACCTAGCTGCTGATAAACTGCGGGACGATGGTCTGTTTCTGGTTGAAAAAACTTCCAGCGATGCCGATGAATATCAGGCAAGCAGCAGCCTGAAAGCTGCCTACCTGATGGCGGAGCACCATTATCCACTGTTTGTAGTGAACAAGAAGCCATACCTGCTGAAGGTAATCTACGGCTTGCGGGTAGAACAGTTTGAGCAAAAACTGGTGAACAACTACTTCAGCAAGCTGGGAAGAGATTTGTCCAATCCGGGCCGCAATACGGACCTGCTTCCTTCCTTAAACCTGATTGCTCCCCTGAGCGTGCGCAGCAACTTCCGCGCCGCCTATTACAAAACACTGAACAGGCCTGAAATGAGGGAATTGGCTCCTTTCGCCTTCTATAACTTCAACATCAACTCTGAGATTGTGGGCAATACGAACCTGAAGCGTGCCGAGATTCAGAACTTCGATGTGCGCTATGAAGTGTATCCCGGCGGAGAAAACATGATTTCCGTGGGTGCTTTCTTTAAAAGAATCATCAACCCCATTGAGTTCTCATTGAATACCACCCAGGCCCTGATTCGCACCTTTGAATATGCCAACGAAGACGTGGCTACCGTGGGTGGTCTGGAACTGGAAGCAAGGAAGAAAATGGACTTTATAACTGCCTTCCTTCCCGATGTGTTCAAGTACATGACCCTGTATGCCAACCTGGCCATTATCAAGTCAAGTGTGGATTATGCAGGCATAGACGGGAAAACTTATACGCGCCAATTGCAGGGGCAAAGTCCTTATGTGGCGAATATTTCCTTGTTCTACGAGCATCCTCAGACCGGAATTGTGTTCAATACCAGTTACAATAAACTGGGATCGCGCATAGCTTATATCGGCGTGGACAAGAGCGTTCAGCCCTTTGGTACCAATATTTATGAGTTTGGTCGCGGAGTATGGGATGTTCAGATTGGCAAGAATTTCAAGAAGAGCGGAACCATCCGCTGTACCCTGGGTGACCTGTTGGCACAGAATGCGGTGTTCTATCAGGATTTGAACGAAAACAACCGCTTCGATAAAAGCTCGGACAATACCCTGTTCAGCTTTACCTACGGAAGAACCATTACCCTAAGCTACAGCTTCACCTTTTAAGAAGGTTCACTAAGATATTTCCTTCCCTCCCGGTGGGAGAGGACGTCATAAGGCAAAAGAAACACAGCGTTCGCTGTGTTTCTTTTTTTAGGGCCATTAACATGCGCTTAATGAAGCGGTCATAAAGGCATAAAAGTGTTCATGGAATATTGCATCATCAAACCAAGTAAACATCAAATGATGAAAACAATGACTAAAGTTTTGGCTCTTGCTGCGATGCTTTGCAGCACAGCGCTGGTTCAGGCTCAATTCTTTACCCAAGTGGGCTATCAGGGTGCATTGGATACAGACCCCGCCAAAGACTGGACAGCTACCGGCTGGACCAACTTTAACCCTAAAGCAACCAATTACGCAGCTGTTACCGATACAGTAACCCTGAACGGTATTGATGCAGGAGCCAACGGTAAGAAGACCATCACCGGTTCCCTTACCCTTGATGCCGCTAAGGTGTATTTGCTGAAGGGTATCATTGTTGTTGCCGATGGTGCAACCCTGACTATTCCTGCTGGTACCGTGATCCGCGGTAAAGCAGATTTGACCGCTTCTCCGAAAAACTATGCTACGCTGGTAGTGGAGCGTGGTGGTAAACTGATTGCCAATGGCACCGCAACACAGCCTATCGTATGCACCAGCTGGAAAACATCCGGACGTGACCGTGGCGACTGGGGTGGAATTGTCATTTGTGGCAAATCTCCGAATAACCAGGGCGCAGATGTTCAGGTAGAAGGCTTTAATAACGTGGCTTTCGACAATACCTTGGCAAAGTTTGGTGGCACGGTAGCCAATGACAACAGCGGCAGCCTGCAGTATGTGCGCATCGAGTTTGCCGGCCTGGCTTTCGAAGCAAACAAAGAGGTAAACAGCCTTACACTGGGTTCTGTGGGAAGCGGTACTACTATTGACTATGTACAGACTTCTTATGGTAACGACGATGCCTATGAGTGGTTTGGTGGCAATGTGAGTGCTAAACACTTGATTTCTTATATCACCACAGATGACGACTTCGACACCGACTTCGGTTGGGGCGGCGCCGTTCAGTTTGCTATAGCCGTGCGCGATTCTTCTTATTTTGACCTCACCTGGAACGCTCCTTCAGGCGCCTCTACCAGCGAAACTTTTGAAAGCGATAACGATGCTTCAGGATCAGCTAAACTTCCTTATACCCGCGGTGTATTCAGTAACGTAACCTGCGTAGGTCCCATTCCGATTGGAAGCACTTGGTCTGCATTTGGTCCCACCAGCAAAGGCGCTTTCCGCCGCGGTGCCCGTATCCGCCGCAACAGCCGCCAGAGCGTAATTAACTCCATCTTCATGGGCTACCGTAACTTCCTGATGTACGATGGTGATTCTACCCTGAATGCTTCAGGTGTTCCTACTGCCAGCTTCCCTAATACAGCTACAGGTATGTTGTTCCGCAATAACCTGATCGTAAATAGTGCTGCAGGTGCTCCGATAAGTTCCACCGCCAACGGTTTGGTGGAAGTAGCTTCAGCGAACAGTGCGCAACTGACTCCATTCGATACCTGGATTAAGGATGCCACCAACGGCAACAAAATCAATCCGGTGGCCTATACTTCCGGAACCGTGTTGGTAGATCCTCAGAATAAAGTTGCACCTAACTTCCGCCCTGTAAGCGGTTCTCCTGCCATCGGCGGCACCAACTTCGACCTGAATCGTCTGGCTGCGTTTGGTGTGCTGAATGCCGTGAAAACCATCAGCAGCGTAGATGGCATCCGTGCATTCCCCAACCCCGCTCAAAATCAAATCTCACTGGAATTCACCGCTCAGGAATCTCTGAAGGCTGTTGCCTACATCAGCGATATTCAGGGTCGTGTAATCGCTAGCCTGGGTCAGCAGAACATTGTTACCGGATATCAGGAATTGGTGTTCAGCACCGCAGGCCTGAACAATGGCGTGTATTTCCTGAACCTGGAAACAGCCGCCGGCCGCATCAGCCAGCGTATTGTTGTACAGAAATAATCAGCAGTTTTTATTCGATAAAAAAAGACCGCCTTCGGGCGGTCTTTTTTTTGAGTGAACCGAATCAGCAAGGTGCGCATTTCATTAAGTTGCTTTGAAATCACTGCTGTCCAAAACGTTTTTTATAGAATAGTTAGTGTGCAGATTATTTGGGGGTTAGCAGTCTGTTCTTGACGATTTCGATTTTTACCCCCCCACACCGAATCAACCATATTCTATGCTCTTACTTTTTCCTTGATGAAAAAGTAAGCAAAAAATCAAGGCTGCTTGGTAAGTGGTAAGTGGTAAGTGGTAAGTGGTAAGTGGTAAGTGGTAAGTGGTAAGTGGTAAGTGCCGGTCACGGGGCAGGCGCTGGAGTTAAGCGAGCGGCGGGGGCATATTAAGTTCATGAAGCGTTGCCACTATTTTGGAATGGTTCGGCAACTCAAAGGCAGGGCTCCATACCAACATTGGCTAAAATTTATTTTGGACAGATGTGCTTTGAAATAAATTCAGAAGAAGGTGTAACCAATCTACTGTTATTTCGTTTTATAGCCGAAATCCATGACGCAACAGGAGTACAATACTTGTGTGGATAGCCACAGCAATGCCTTGTACCGTTTTGCCATGAAGCAGCTGCGCGATCGGGATGAAGCCTGCGAAATAGTGCAGATCAGCTTCGAAAAACTGTGGTTGAAACACCGCGATGTGGATTTCCTGAAAGCAAAAAGTTACCTGTTCACCACCGCCTACCGAGCCATGATGGATTTCTGGAGAAAAGCAAAGCGCAGCACCGAACTCACCCCGGCACTGGAGCAACAGTCGTCCGCCCAGGATGTTTCGTACCGCGGTTTGAAGGAACTGCTCGACAAGGCGCTTAAATCCCTGCCCGAAATCCAGCGAACTGTATTGCTTCTGCGCGATTATGAAGGGTATAACTACGATGAAATCGGACATATTACCGGGCTGAATGAAAGTCAG
Source organism: Flavobacteriales bacterium (assembly GCA_947463095.1). Lineage (GTDB taxonomy): Bacteria > Bacteroidota > Bacteroidia > NS11-12g > UBA955 > REEB481. The sequence continues at coordinate 87,327 of CANHRE010000004.1, forward strand.
GTGAAGGTGTACATCTTCAGAGCCCGTCAAAAAATGAAATCACTTATCGGCTCGTTGGAGTCCGTTTTATAGGCTATGGAAGAAGAAATAGATCTCCGCATATTCGATTTTCTGGAAGGGAATCTTTCGGCAGAAGAAGCGGCAGCAGTGCAGTACAATATTGACACCCTGCCGGACTGGAATCGTGTTCACAGGCTGATGAAGCTCACTTATCCCGCTCCGGAATTGCTGGATCAAGAAACTGAAGCCGTGTTCCCGCATAAGGAACGGCTGTATCGCCGTGAGCGCGGGCCCCGCGTATTTTCATTGTATTTCCGCTCGGCTGCTGCGGCTGTATTACTCATCGGTGCCGGATATTGGCTGTGGCGGCCCGAGCCTTCAGCGACTGCTGCCGCAAGGTCTTTGAAAGTAGTCCGTTCAACCACTACGCCAGCCAAGGAGAATAGCAGGCCTTCGAAGCCGCAAACAGAATTTTGGCAAGGGCTGAATCCAAAGGCCACGCCTGGCGCAGGTGCAATCGCCGAAAACCAGGATCCCATTTCAACGGCAGTGGTAACCGAACTTCTGGAATTCCATTCTTCTGAACCCCTGAGCCGAAGGGGAATAGTTGCCCTCACAAGCACGCCCGTCAGGCCGCATCTGGCAGAGCAGCTGCGCTTCATCAATGGCAACTACATACCCATCAACCAGCGCCGGTCGCTGCTGCGATACCGCATCATGGCAGAGGGCCGTGAATTGCTCGCCTGGGTCAGCGAACCCCGGCTGATGCTCGTGCGCACCCCTCGCTACGGCGCCAAAGACCACATGGAACTGCACCTGGAAACAAGAAAAATTGGCATCATCGCCACAATAGTCGAATAATCATGAAAAATCAATCAAAACCAGTCCCAATGAAATACATGTATCAATGGCTCGTACTTGCCCTGCTGCTGGCTGCAACAGGCAACAGTACCGCCCAGACCACGAAAACCGACACACTGAAATCTGAAACCCGGAAGCGCGTAAAGTTGGTGTTTAAGGATGAAGACACGGAACAGACCATCGAAACCGGTCCAGGTCAATTCTATGATGCCTTGAATGAGTCTTTCCCCAAAGGCATCCGTGTGGCGGCGCCATCCATCCCCTCAAACCTGCCTCCACTGAATCACTGGACCTCCGCCCGTATGTTTCCCTGTGATACCTGCCTGGTAATTGTAGCCGATCCGAACAAGCCTGCAGATTCTGCCATGGCCTATCGTCTTGTGGTCAATCCGAAAACCTTGAAACTGCGCTTACGTGATGTGGAATTAAATGATGATGATGATGACTATGACTATGACGTTGATCATGAACCCTTGCCCGGAGTTGCTCAGACACTGGTGAAGCGCAATGTATTTGCCGCCGGTTTTACAGGGCTCACCAAAATTGAGTTTACGATTGGACCTGGTGTTCCGGCACTAAACAACGCCAAGAGCGTCAGCTGCTATGTGGGCTTTGTGGAAGGTGGCCTAAAACTGGACCGCGCCGGTCACCTGCGCATCTGGTCAGGACTGGGCTATGAATGGGATAATTACCGCTTCGATAATCCTGCCGTGCGCCTGAGTTATAAACCAAATTGGACCATGCCGCCTATGGGAAGTTCTTTGCGTTTCATCATTGATTCTACGGAAACATCCGAAAAGAGCAAGCTTGTTGGTGAATACCTCACCATCCCACTGATGATTGGTTTTCATAGCAAAGAAGATGCAGAGCATGGTGTGAATGTGCTGTTGGGCTGCCATGTTGGGTACAGACTGAGAAGTCATACCAAATATGTCTTCGCCAACGATGGCAGGGAAAAGTGGAGAAGCGCCTTTGATTTGAACGATTGGAAAATTTGTCCTTATGTGGAAGTGGGCTATCGCAATCTGCGCGTTTACGGAAAATACAATATGAACCCGCTGTTCCGCCAGAATGGAGGGAACCCGTCAGCGCA
>CANHRE010000005.1 GCA_947463095.1 Flavobacteriales bacterium
CTCTTACTTTTTCCTTGATGAAAAAGTAAGCAAAAAATCAAGGCTGCAAATGATGAAAGGCGCACACTTGCCATCAGCCGAATGCCAGCGGTGATCTCCTCGCGTGCTCGGAGCTTCCTTGGCATTTAGCGGCTTCTTGCGGCGTTTAACGCCTCCCATCATTTGAGGCCGGTCTTTTTGCGGCGTTGTTTGGATGTGGTTGGTGTTATGGTTTGGAATTTGTAATGCGTTGTGGTGAGCATATAAAGTCTGTCATGGTGCCTGCCCCCACCGAGTTGCAAAGCAACGAGAAGTGTACTCTTCGGTCACTGAGTAGGCGGAACGCAGTGGAGCCGTATCAGCTTACACCCCTGTCATTCGCTGCGCGCTCATTTACGGGGGAGTTAAGCGAGCGGCGGGGAAGCGATATTGATTATAAATTAATACGTCCGGTGCATTTCCCCAAAGCTTCGTTAATTCCGGTGCATTTCGATACACCTCCGCTTTGCGGAGGTTACTCAATGACCGGTCACTGAGTAGGCCCTACCGCAGGTAGGGCCTACTCAGCTTACCCCCCCTGTCGCTCATTGCATTCGCTTACGGGGGAGTGAAGCGAGCGGCGAGGAACCATGAATAATGAACGGCGCGATTGTTACCAGCTTATTTCAATCGAATGCCAAAGCGGGCCAAAGAGCGCTTCAGCATGTCATTCATGTCATCAGAAACGCGGAAGGCGTAAAGCAGATAAACAAACATCAATCCTGCCGTGCCGGTGCGTAAAATCCCGTTCAGAAAGGGGTTTTCCAGGCGATATGGTATCAGCGTGAGCGCAAACATGGGTATCATGATCAGCAGCAGACGCAGTTGTCCGCGGTCAAAGGGATGGATGCGCAACTTCAACCAGGTGATGTAGATGACCAAGATGTGGTTGACCATAATGGTTATACTGGTAGCCATGGCTGCTCCGGTGATGCCATACAGGGGAATGAGCAGATAGTTGCCCAGCACCGCCAACACGGCTACAATGCCAAAGTTTACAAAGGTCCAGGCGTAGTATTTTGAATTAGCCAATACCGGTCCGGAAGAGGATCCCAGCAAGTCAAACAGCCTTCCCACACCCAAGATGAGCACCACCATTTTGCCGCTGCGGTAATAATCGCCTCGGGGCATAATATCATATAAATTATCAATATTCAGCCAGATCAGATAAAACAGGGTGGCCCCGGCCAGCAACTGGTTCAGCGTGGTGCGCCGGTATAAATCCTGCACTTCCTGCATATTTCCTTCTTTCATGTGGGAAGAAATAATCGGTGCACTCACCTGCAGCAACGTGCGTTTGGGAATCTCGACGAGCATGGCCAGGTAGAAGCCGATGCTGTAAATCGCGGTATCCGACAATTGCTTCATGGAGGTGATCATCATGAAGTCCAGCTTCGATATGATGAGTCCTGTAACACCGCCGAGAAACAGAAAACCGGTAAAGCGCAGCATCTCTTTGCGCAGTTCAGGATGTTCCCGCAGGAAGTTCAGGTCGGGAATAAGATGGATGGGGGTAAGCCGCGACAGGAACAGAATATTGCCCGCCACCGCGAGGCCATAGGCCGCCACCATCAGCCACAGGGCGGTTTGAAAATCAATCCATCCCCTGAAAAAGGCAAAACCCGCAGCAATCAGGCATACACGGATGAATATTTCCCGCAGGAAGTTGGGCACCGCAATGCGCCCGTGGTTGGCAGATGCCGATTCGGTTACCACCTGAAACAAGCTGAACAACACCAGCAGAATCAGCATGGGGTACAAGGCTTCCAGCTTCTGCGCATCCATGCGGAACAGTGCCAACAAAGGGTCTCGGAAAAACAGCAAGCCGGCGAGTACCAGCAGGTAGCCGGTGGCCGGCAGCACAAATACCCAGAAGAAAAAACCGTGGTTGCGCCGGTCCTCTGTTTTGAAATAGGGAAAGAAGCGGTTGATGCTGTAATGGGTACCCATCAGGGCGAAGGTGGATAATACCGCTGCAGCTTCCAGCAGAAAGCGCACCGCACCCAGGTCCGTAGGTTCAAAGAACAGCGGGAACAGCAGAAACAGGCTCAAAAAACCAAGCAGGGTTCCGATATAATTGGAAGCTGTGGCCTTGATGCTCTGCCGGATGATGACGCCCATCGTGGGGCAAAATTACCCTAAACAGCGGCGGAATCGGTTATCATGAATTTGTTTGTTCCTCTGTAACATTTCCCGACGAAAAAAGCGTCACTCGTTGACCCTTCCTATCTTTGTCCGGTACAAGGCACGCCAAGGTGAAGCTGATTAAGTTTTCGTCATTGTCCGGACAGATCGCCGGAATCCTGGAGCAGGAGCTGGACACAGCTTGCGATTACCGCGAAGGCCAGCGCCGCATTTATGCGCATGCCGTGGATTTTGCAGATTTTTACAAGAAGCACCTGGAGGCCGAACAACAATGTGAAACGGAAGAGGTGCTGCTGAGTTCTGCCGGCCTGCGCAAGCGCTGGTACGCGGCACATCCATCCTGCAAAGAAGGCGATACCCTGCAATACGCCTTGGATCAGATTGCCGAGTTTAAACCCGATGTGGTTTTTGACCAGGCCAGGGTGCTGCTGCCCGTCATCGGCGACCTGAAGAAGAAGTTCCCTTTTATTCGCTGCACTGCCACCTGGGATGGCTGGATTGCCTCTGAACCGGCCCGCATGCATGGATATGACCTGTATTTCACCTGCGTGCCGGAAATTCTGGAGAAGCAAGTAGCTGTGGGCCACCGCTGTACCATCAATCCATTTGGTTTTGAAACGAGCATCCTCAACCACATTCAGGTTCCGGAATCACGCACCAACCGGGTGTGTTTTGTGGGCTCCCTTTCTTCGGGCATCCACAACCTCCGCAACCGCGTGTTAAATGAATTGCGCAAGGAGGATGTGCTCGACTGGTGGATCGGCAACATCGGTCAGGGTTTGTTCACGCGTTCCAAGTTGCGCGAGCTGGCTTATGGCAACTTCCGGGCTTTCCGGAATAATTTTCCCTTCGAACGGGATAACCGCGGGAAGTTGTACGGGCTGGAGATGTATCAGACAATGGCCCGCTATCAGATGACCATCAACATCCACGGCGATCAGGTGCGCAACATCGGCAACATGCGCCTCACGGAAGCCGGCGGCGTAGGCACCTGTCAGTTGATTGACTGGAAACCCAATGCGGCGGAGTACTTCAAGCCCGATGAAGAGGCCGTGTTCTTCCGAACGGTGGATGAATTGAAAAGCAAGGTGCGCTACCTGCTGGATCATCCGGAAGAAACAAGGAACATAGGCTTGGCCGCGCAGAAGCGCATCCTCCGGGAATTCTCTTTCGCCGCGCATGTGTCGCGGTTTATGAAAGAAGTGAAGGGTTTTTTGGGGTGACGATACAAGTCATACCAGGCTAAGCGCAGCAAATGTTATGGTGCGCCTAAAAAAGCCTGTCATGGTGAGCCGCCTGCCCCGCCCGAGCAAAGCGAGCGGCGGGGAACCACAACTTGCCCCGCCCGTAGTTCGTAGTTCGACGGGCTCACCATGACATTTTTTTATCATTCTGAACTTGCCGAAGTACGACCATGGTTCAAGCGCCTCCCCTACCAATGTGCTACGCAGCCCGCTAGGGGGCAGGCACCATGACAGCATGTTCCCGATGGCTGATTGGCCTACAACTCCTTGCGCAGCCTGGCCACGGAGATATTCAGCTGTTCGCGGTATTTAGCCACGGTGCGCCGGGCAATATGGTATCCGCGTTGTTTCAGCAGTTCCATCAGCGCCTCGTCGGTGAGGGGTTTTGATTTGTCTTCCGCCTCGATGGCATCTTTCAGGATCTTCTTGATTTCGCGGTTGGACACTTCGTCGCCGTCTTCGGTGGCAATGCCTTCGCTGAAGAAGAACTTGAGTGGGATGATGCCAAAATCGGTTTCCACGTATTTGCTGTTGGCCACGCGGCTGATGGTGCTGATGTCCAGCGATACCTTTTCGGCTATGTCCTTCAGAATCATGGGCTTCAGCTTGGCTTCATCGCCGTCTTGGAAGTACTCATGCTGCCGCGCCACTATGGCCTGCATGGTGCTGAGCAGGGTATGCTGCCGTTGCTTCACCGAGTCAATAAACCAACGTGCGCCCTCCAGCTTCTGCTTGATGTATTGCACGGCATCTTTCATGGTGCGGTCCTTTTCAGGGGCGGCTTCGTAGGCGCGCAAGGTTTCGGCATAGGCCGGGCTAAGCCGCAGCTCGGGGGCATTCCGGGAATTCAGCAGCACTTCCAGTCGTCCTTCATCGTTGCGCACGATGAAATCGGGCACGATATACAGGGTTTTGGAGGCCCCGCCCTGGGTCATGCCGGGCTTGGGCGTAAGCTTGGTGATTTCTTTTATGGCGTCGCGGAGCTGGTCGTCGTTGATTTTCAGGGAACGCTTGATCTTCTCGTAATGCTTTTTCCCGAAGGCTTCCATATGGTCGGCAATGATGCGCTCGGCCAGAGAAAGCGCCGGGTTGTCGCCATAATCCTTCTTATACAATTGCAGCAACAGGCATTCCTGCAGGTCGCGTGCGGCGATGCCGGGCGGGTCGAAGTTCTGTATCTTGATGAGGATGCGCTCCAGGTAATCTTCCGTGGTGGTGATGTTCTCTGAAAAAGCCAGATCGTTCACGATGGCACGCAGCTCCCGGCGCAGGTAACCGTCCTCGTCAATGCTGTTGATGAGGTGTATGGCGAGCGTAAGGTCTTCTTCCTTTGGAAAGGTGGCCCGGGCCTGCTCCACCAGGTAGTCCTGGAAGCTGTATGTATTGGCGATGGGCATTTCCCGCTGCTCCTCGTCACCGTAGTCTTCATTCAGGCGGAAGCCCCCGTCATCGTCGTTGTAACGTAGCAGTTCGTCTATATCTACATCGCGAGAAAAAGGTTCTTCCTCGGGAACAAGGTCGTCTTCAGCATTAGAAAAGGGATCTTCTTCCTCATTCTTTCCCGTTTCCAAGGCAGGATTGTCCAGCAACTCCTGATCTAACTTCTCTTCAAAATCAAGTGTGTTGAGCTGTAAAAGCTTGATGAACTGAATCTGCTGCGGACTTAAGCGCTGCAGCATCTTCTGGCTCATATGCTGTTTCATGTAACTCATATACCCTTCCTCAACCTAATTGTTAATCCTCACACTAAATTTGCTGCCGGGTTTTTTCAAAACCTGATTACAGGCAAATGTACATAAAAGATTTAGCAGCAGCGGCGGAACAAACGACCACCATCAAAGGCTGGGTGACCAATAAGCGCGAAAGCAAAGGCATCGTGTTTTTGGTGTTGCGCGACGGAACGGGCTTCTGTCAGTGTGTGGTGGCCCAGGATACCTGCGGTGAGGAGGTTTTTGAACGTGCCCGCAGCCTCAGCATGGAAAGCAGCGTAGCCCTTACCGGAATGGTGGTGCGTGATGAAAAGCAAATGGGCGGCGTGGAACTTCAGGCTAGCAACGTGGAAGTGTTTCAGGTTGCCGAGGAATATCCCATCTCTAAGAAAGAGCACGGGGTTGACTTCCTGATGGATCATCGCCACCTGTGGTTGCGCAGCAGCCGTCAGTGGGCCATCATGCGCATCCGCAATACCGTTATTTACAGCATCCACAAATATTTCCAGGAGCAAGGCTTTCTGCAGATGGATGCGCCCATCTTCACCGGCAATGCCTGCGAAGGTACCAGCAACCTGTTTGAAACGGATTTTTACGGCGACCCTGCCTACCTGAGCCAAAGCGGTCAGCTATACGGTGAAGCCATGGCCATGGCCTTTGGCCGTATCTACACCTTCGGTCCTACCTTCCGCGCTGAAAAAAGCAAGACCCGCCGCCACCTCAGCGAGTTCTGGATGATAGAGCCGGAGATGGCCTTCTATGACATCTTCCAAAATATGGACGTGATTGAAGGCATGCTGCATACCGTGATTCGCGAGGTGCTGCACACCAACAGGCACGAACTGGAAATGATTGGCCGCGACACCGCCATCCTGGAGAGCAGCCTGAAGCAGTTCCCCCGCATGACCTATGACGAGGCTGTGCGCATCATCCGCGGCGAGCAGGATGTGAACGGGGTGAACAGCATCACCTCGCTGCGCGAAGCCTTGACAGAAGCACAGGAGCGCCACGACGCTGTGTTGAATGATATCGAAACACGCGAAGCCAAAATTGCAAGTCCCGGCATGAAGAAGGGCGAGATAGGCTTCCACCAGAATAAAATCCAGGAGCTGCGCAACGAACTGCGCGACCTGGAAGAGGACCTGCGCAATATTCCGCAGTGGATAGAAAGCGCCGAAAACTTCCGCTATGGAAATGACTTTGGCGGCAGCGACGAAACGGTCCTCACCAGGCTGTTCGATGTGCCCGTGATGGTGTACGACTGGCCGCACGAAGTGAAGGCTTTCTACCTGAAACGCAGCGCCCAGGATTCGTCGAAGGCCCGTGGCGTAGATGTGTTGGCTCCCGAAGGATACGGTGAGATTGTGGGTGGCGGCGAGCGCGAAACGGATCTGCATCTGCTGCAGGAGAAAATCCGTGAACACCAACTGCCCATGGAAGCCTTTGAATGGTACCTCGACCTGCGCCGCTTCGGCAGTGTGCCCCACAGCGGCTTCGGACTAGGACTGGAACGTCTGGTAACCTGGGTGTGCAAGTTGAAGCATGTTCGCGAATCCATCCCCTTTGGACGCATGTACGGCCGTTTGCTCCCCTAAGCAGCAGCCGGGTGCCCCTTTTACTTATCTTTGCCTACTGTATATGAAAGTATATATCTCTGTGTTCACCCTGGTGCTCCTCGGCATGCAGGCTGTTCAAGCCCAGAATCCGACCGACACCTTATTCACCTTCGGCCCTCATGTGGTCAGCGTAGAGGAGTTTGAACGAGGCTTCCTGAAAAACAAAGACCTCAGCAACCAAAAACCTGATGCAGCAGAAGTGGATGACTACCTCAGGCTCTACCAGCGCTTCAAACTGAAGGTCCAGGATGCCTATGACCTGAAGCTGGACACCATCCCGCAATTCATCCAGGAACTCAACGGCTACCGCCGCCAGCTGGCTAAGCCCTACCTGAGCGACCGCGAAGTAACTGACCAGCTGATGAAGGAAGGCTACGAGCGCATGCAATGGGAAGTGAGTACCGCTCATATCCTCGTCCTCTCCCGCCAGGATGACTTACCCGAAGATACCCTCAAGGCCTGGAATAAAATACAGGCCATCGCCGCTGAACTGGCTAAAAATCCCGAGAAGTTCAACGACATCGCCTTCGAAAAAAGTGAAGACCCCAGCGCTAAAGAAAACCGCGGTGAACTGGGATATTTTACCGCTTTCCAGTTTGTGTACCCCTACGAAACGGTGGCCTTCAGCACTCCCGCCGGTCAGATCAGCAGGGTGTTCCGCACCAGCTACGGCTACCACATCCTGAAAGTACTGGACCGCCGCCCGAATGCCGGTGAGATGAAGGTGGCTCACCTGATGCTGCGCCTGTCGCCCAATGCCAACGGCGATGAACTGCAGCAGAAGAAATCCAAGATGGATGAAATTTATGCCGAAATCCGCAAGGGTACCCCCTTCGAAGAACTGGTGGCCCGCTGGAGCGAGGATTATTCCACCAAATCCATGAACGGGGAAATGGATTACTTCTATGCCACCGCCCACCTGAATGGTGAACTTACCCCTGAGTTTACAGAAGCAGCCTTCTCCCTGAAAAACAACGGAGATGTTTGTGTGCCCTTCCGTACCCCATACGGCTTCCACATCCTGAAACGCCTTGACCTGAAGCCGCTTCCCTCGTATGAGGAAATGAAGCCTGTGCTGAAACAGAACATCTCCAGCGACAGCCGTTCCTACAAAAGCACGCAGGCCATGATTGCCAAAATCAAGCAGGAGTACGGATTTATGGAATATCCCGAAAACCTGAAAACATTCAGCAACACATTGGATACCAGCCTCCTCAAGGCCATGTACCTGAAGGGCTCCGGTCCGGCATACAGCCTGCCGCTGTTCCGCCTGGGCAACGAAGATTTTAGCGCCGACCGCTTTGCAGGATTCCTGGTGGCCATGCAGCGTCCTTCCAAGCTGAAGCAAGTGGCTGCCGTGCTCAATACCTACTACAAAAATTGGGTGGATGCCAGCTGCATCGATTTCCTGGACCGCCACCTCTATGAGAAATATCCTGAATTTGCAGCCCTCTATCAGGAATACCGCGAAGGCATCCTGCTGTTCAACCTGGCTCAGGATAAGGTATGGAATAAAGCCATCCGCGATACAACCGGGCTGGATGCATATTTTAAAGTCAATGCTTCCCGCTACTCCTGGGAAGACCGGTTCCACGTGAGCATCTACAATGCCCGCACCGAAAGCATCATGAAGTCGGTAGCTAAGATGATCAAGAAAAAAATCAGCGATGATTCCATCTACCGTTACCATACCAAAGAAAGCCTGCTAAACCTGAGCATCCAGGACGGTAAGTTCGAATGGAAAGACAGCAATGCTTTTGTGCAGGAACTGTTCGCAGCAGGCAGCAAATACCGCAACAAGAAGAATTATACCTGGATGATGGGACAGCGTGGCAACGACCAATGGCTGGTAATCCGCATCCACCAGTTCCTGCCCGCTGGCTCCAAGTCGCTTGACGAAACCCGCGGCCCCGTGATCAGCGATTATCAGACAGTGCTTGAAGATGCCTGGGTGGATGAGGTTGCCCAACGCTATCCGCTTGTCGTGAATGAACGCGCGTTCCAACAGCTTAAGGAGCGCCTTACCCGGTAACATCTGCCGCATCTGAACCGTTTTATGCGTATGAAGCCCCTGTTGTCTGTGATTGCCATCCTATTGAGCATCAGCTCATTACAGGCACAAAAAGAACGTTATGTGGATGGCATCCTGGCAGTGGTGGGCGAAAAAATTATAACCTACAGCGACTACCTCACCGAATACGATCAGGTGAGTAAGCAAACCGGTCCCGGAAGGGATGGCGAATGTTTCGTGTTCGAACAACTGCTCATCCGCAAGCTGCTGATGAACCAGGCCGAGCTGGACAGCCTGCCCGTAGATGAAAACCGCGTGGATGCGGAAATAGAAAACAAGCTGCGTTACTACGCCCGACAGTTGGGCAGCGAAAAGAAACTGGAAGAATTTCTGGGGAAGTCGCTGTCGGAATACAAACGCGACATCCGTCCGCGGGTGAAGGAGCAGATGCTTTCCCGCGACATGGAGAACAAGGTGCTGGAAAATGTAAAAATCAGCCCGCGTGAGGTTCAGGAATACTATGCCTCTATTCCCCGCGACAGCCTGCCGCTGATAGGTGCCGAAGTGGAAGTTGCCGAACTGATTGTGGTACCCAAGGTTTCTTCGGAAGCTAAGGCCTATGCCAAAGAAAAAGCCGAAGAACTGCGCGGCCGGATCCTCAGGGGAGCTTCTTTCGACAAGCTGGCCTCTGCATACAGTGAAGACCCCGGTTCTGCCCTGCAGGGTGGCCTGCTGCCTGAATTTGGTCGCGGCGATATGGTTCCGGAGTTTGAACGCGCCGCCTTCCGCCTCAAAGCAGACAGCGTAAGCAGGGTTATAGAAAGCCCCTACGGTTACCACATCATCAAGTTGATCAGCCGTCGGGGTGAACGCATCATCTGCAGGCATATCCTTGTGCGTGCGCAAATCACCTCTGAAGACCTGCTGCAGGCAAAAAGACGCGTGGACAGTGCCTACAGCCTGCTCATGATGGACAGTCTTTCCTGGTGCAATGCCGTAAAGCGTTTTGGCGACCAGGAATCCGGCAGGAAAGGAGAGTGCGGCTTTTATTCTGATGAAAACACCGGCGTGCAGAAGGTGGCCGTAGATGCCCTGGAAAAAGACTTGGTGAAAATCATTCAGGATATGCCCGCCGGAACCTATGGCGAACCCCAGCTGAATGTTTTTCCGGATGGCGCCCGCGCCTATCGTCTGGTGTATCTGAAATCGGAAACCAAGCCGCACACGGCCAACATGATTCAGGATTACCCTAAAATACAACAGGCAGCGCTGCAACAGAAAAAGGACGATGCCCTGAATGCCTGGGTGCGTAAAACACGCCTCAAAACCTATGTTAGCGTGAGCCAGGATTTCGAAAACTGCCCGGTAGTGGCTGAATGGACCCGCAACAACAGCAACGAACAATGAACGACGATGTGCAACTGGCTGAACGTTTCCGCGAATCGTTTCAGCGTCTGAAGGCGGAAACCGGCAAGGTAATTATTGGCCAGGAAGCCGTGGTGGAAGGGGTGCTCAGCGCCATCTTCTGCAATGGCCATGTGCTGCTGGTGGGTGTGCCCGGTCTGGCAAAAACACTGCTGGTGAAAACGGTGTCCCAGTCGCTGGACCTCAGCTTTAGCCGCATCCAGTTCACCCCTGACCTGATGCCCGGTGACATCACCGGCCACGAAATCTTGGACGAAGCCCGCCAGTTTCGCTTCGAGAAGGGTCCCGTATTCGCCAACATCGTGCTGGCCGACGAAATCAACAGAACCTCTCCCAAAACGCAGGCAGCCCTGCTGGAAGCCATGCAGGAACACAATGTGACCGTTTCCGGCAAACTGCACCGCCTGCCCGACCCTTTCTTCGTGTTGGCCACGCAGAACCCTATAGAGCAGGAGGGAACCTACCCGCTGCCCGAAGCACAGTTAGACCGCTTCATGTTCAACATCAGCCTGGGCTATCCCAGCTTTGAAGATGAGGTACGCGTAATCCGCAATACCACTGGTGATACGCAGCAGCAGGCCCAGCCCGTGCTGAACGACCGCGATATCATCGCCTACCAGCAGCTGGTGCGCCGTGTGCCCATCACCGATCACGTGCTGGAATACGCCGTGAAACTGGTGAGCGCAACCCGCCCTGATTCGGCACACAGCACACCGCGCATCCGCGAGTTTGTAAACTTCGGTGCCGGTCCGCGCGCAGGTCAGTTCCTGGTGCTGGGCGCCAAATGTCATGCCCTGGCCAACGGTAAATACGCCCCCGATGAAGAAGATGTGCGTGCTGTGGCCCTCAACGTGTTGCGCCACCGCATTGTGCGCAACTACCGCGCAGAAGCCGAAGGGCTCAGCACCGACGACCTGATCAAAGGTCTGTTGTAAGCGAACGCTTACGTTCCCTTTAGAAAAAAAATCCTTTTCCCCATTTACCCGGAGCTCACTTCCTGTATCAAGGAACATGGCTACCGTGTTTCCCTCGTTGCGCCAACAGGACCCCCGCAACTTCCAGTTGCTCTACCTTGGCCTGTTCCTGAGCTATGGCATTGCCTTTCTGGGCTGGCACCGCGACTGGTTTCAAACGCTGGTGCTCTGGTGCTCCTGCCTGGGCACCCAATACCTGTTCTGCCGGCTGTATGGCAAGAGCCTCGATGCCCTGAAAAGCGCCATGATTACCGCGCTGGGACTCACCCTGCTCCTGCGGGCAGGTTCCCCCTGGGTCTATGCCGGAGCAGGAAGCCTGGCCATAGCCTCCAAGTTCCTCATTCGCTTCCGCGGGAAGCACCTGTTTAACCCCGCCAACCTGGCCCTGGTGGTGTGGGTGCTGCTGCTCAAACAAGCCTGGGTGTCACCAGGGCAATGGGGAAGCAGCGCCATACTCATCTATTTCATCGGGGCCGCCGGCATGATGGTGCTTTTTCGCTCTTCCCGCGTGGATACCGCCTTCAGTTTTCTGGGCGTGCTCTTCGTGCTGGAAGCCACGCGAAACTGTCTGTACCTGGGCTGGCCCGCCGATTACCTGTTCCACCGCTTCTCCAATGGCAGCCTGCTGCTGTTCAGCTTCTTCATGATTACCGACCCGATGACCACGCCCGACCGACGCGCAGCACGTATGCTCTGGGCCGCCCTCACCGCGCTAATCACCTTCCTGCTGGGCAACTTCATGTACCTGCAGAATGCCCCTGTGCCCGCGCTCTTCATCATGAGCCTGTGCACCCCGCTGTTTGACAGCCTCTGGAAAGCAGAACGCTTTCAATGGCTACCACGTAAAACATCCAATTACCAGACCATATGAACATCCTGAAAAAACTCCTGCTGCCGGTCGTTTTGACCTGCCTGAGCGCGGTTGAAACCCAAGCCTTCTGCGGCTTCTATGTGGCCAAAGCCGGCGCCTCCCTGTACAACGAAAAGAGCGAAGTAATCATGGTCCGCGACGGACAGCGCACGGTCATCACCATGAGCAACGACTTCAAAGGCGCTGCCACCGACTTTGCCATGGTGGTTCCCGTGCCCCATGTGCTGAAAGAACAGGACATCCGCGTGGTCGACCGCGGCCTGTTCGATCGCTTCGATGCTTACTCCTCTCCGCGCCTCGTGGAATACTTTGATCCCGCACCTTGCGGCTACCGGGAAGTGTCGGTGGTTACCAAGCGGATGATGCGCAGCGCCAATGAATCCACGGATGATGTACGCGAGCAATTGTCGGAGGTAGACTATGGTGTGCACATTGAAGCCAGCTATACCGTGGGTGAGTACGACATTCTGATTCTTTCTGCGGAAGAAAGCAACGGGCTCAAGACCTGGCTCATCAAAAACGGCTATAAGATTCCGGAGTCGGCCAACGAGGTGCTGCAACCCTATATCAACAGCGGCATGAAGTTCTTTGTGGTGAAGGTGAACCTGGAAGCGGCTGCGCAAACTGGTTACCAATACCTCAGGCCCATACAGATCAGCATGAATACCGATAAGTTCATGCTGCCCATCCGACTGGGCATGGCCAACAGCAAGGGCGAGCAGGACCTAATCATCTACGCCATCACCCGCGGCGGCGCCGTGGAAACCACCAATTACCGCAACCTGCGCATGGTTACCGGAAGAACCGTGCCCACCTTCGTGAAGACCCATTTCGACCGCTTCTATACCGACCTGTTTGCCCGGCAGCATGGCAATGAAGGGCGCAATGCCGTGTTCACCGAATACGCCTGGGACGTCACCCCGAACTGGGGCATCAAGTGCGATCCCTGTGTTGGCAATCCCCCGCAGTACAACGACCTGATCAGCGCCGGGGTGGACTGGCTGGACATGAGCAACCCGCAGGGTGGCAACGGCGCCTTCTTCACCCGCATGCACGTGCGCTACGGCAGGGCGCAGTTCCCGCAGGACCTGATGTTCAACACCACCTCCAACCGGGAATCCTATCAGGCGCGTTACATAATCAACTGGCCTGCCGGCGGCGACATGAGCTGTCCGGAAGCCCGCAAGTACCTGAGTGGTCTGCCCAACCGCCGCCGCATGGAGCTGATGGAACTGGGCGCCCTCACCGGCTGGGACATCAGCCTGTACAAGCAATACGAACAGGATGGCATGGATCCCGGCATCCGTGAAGGCGAACAAAAAGGCATGTTGCCCATCCGCTACAACAAGCGCAATGATCCACCGGCCGGCGGTCAGGGCCCGGTATGGTTCCTGTTGGCCGGAATCCTGGCCACGGGCCTGCTGCTGGCCTTGCCCGTGCTGAAAAGAGCGCATCCTTAATACCATAAACCACCATCACAAAGCGCTAAACGGCATAAACTTCATTCAAATCAACAAAGACAGGGCGAAAGCCCTGTCTTTGTTGTATGGCAGAGAACGTAAACCACGGTACGCATAAAACTTTTAATACCTGGCATCCTGAGCCCGCCTGTCATCCTGAGCCTGTCCTTTAGACTTGCAGAAGGTTACTTAGCGGATAAAACACATCACCCAGAGAGGATTATCTGAAAGACAATAATTTTTAATATTGTCATGAGTAAGCTAAACAGCCGAACTACGAACCACCAAGGGTATGGAAAATCTTATGGTTCGATTCCTACAAGTATGGGCAATCTGCTCTGGAACCAGATCCATTTTCCATTATCAATTATCCATTCTTACCCATTCTCAAAAAAAACTCAAAAATATTCCCCACCTAACTACCTCATAACAAAACACTTAACCCCAAACCCGCCCCCAAACTGCGCAAAATTAGCCACGCCAAACTTGTTATTGTACATCATAACCCTATACATTTATCTTCCCTCCATGTTGCACTTATACCCTTATCCTGCAAACATCTTTTTGCCGCTTGATGCCGATTGCGATGCGGGGAATCCACAAGATTATATAAAAAACCAAGGGCCATACCGGCTTCTGGCTTATGCTGCCAACGGAAAGGATTGTTTTGCGGGTAGGGTGCTGGTTGAACAAAGGGAAAGAAAACTAGACCGTTACAACAGAATACGGGAAATAGGGGTAGGGAAACTAGGCCTTTAAGTAAGTTATAAGCAAGGCTATGAAGACCACGCGAACAGCGGAAATCCACAGGCTGAAAAGAGACAGAAACCCACCTAAACCAACACAGGTTTGTCTGACAGACCATTTTAGAACTCTTGAAAAGTAAACTGACTTGGAGGTAAAACGAAGACTTGTTGCACAAAAAAAAATAATATCAAAAAAATGAAACATATCACAAATATTAGTTTGCTAGTGGCGTTATATTTCACTGGCAGCAGCAACGTGTTAGCTGACAAAATCAAGAAACACCGAGATCAATTACGGTCAGGTTATGACAAAGTAGAATCAAAGGAAATCTATATGGTTGGTGCTAATGGGGCCATGGAACACGTTCGAACAGATGTATGGTGCACAGGTGGTGGTTCACAGAAATTTAGAGCTTCTAGTATAGCGCATCCTTACCCCCTCAATGAACTTGACATCTTTGGGAACGAATACACTGTAGCTGAGAAAGCAATCGCAGAAAGTGTTCTAATTGATGGTGACACACAAATTGAAGGTGGTTCGACTTCAGGTACTACCACTCAAACTGTTCAATTTGTAAACACATCAACAGGTCTATCATATTATAGAACATTCTCTTACGTATGGATAACTAATTCAAACGGAGCTGTTAATAGCTCGCTTGTCATTTCTGAACGGTTTTAATTAAATTTATATTTATGAAATATAAAATAATATCAATTGCCATATTGGCTTTTATGGCTTTCGATTGCTCAGCCTATGTACTGATAATTAAAAAAATCAAAGTAGGCGGTGATGGTAGTGGTAATTACGATTACGTGAACAGAACTGTAACTGATAACACTATTGATATCGAAGGAATACCAAGACTTCAATCACGAACGATTTCAATATTTTGTGCTGGAATTGGTGGAAACGCTTGTCCAAATAATATAGCTTATATTGGAGGCGGAAATGAAGAACAACCCGTAATCTCGGAACTCTTTACATTGGAAGCAATAAATGCCGCACAGATGCTGCTCAACAATGCTGAGGTCCAAAGTTCCTCTGGGCAAGTAAGTGGCAACAACCGTGGTACTATTGTTACTCCAGACGGCAGGCAGTACCTTTATTATATATCTTGTAATACAGATGTTTCGGGTATTAAACATATTAATATGATATTTCAGGATGCTTCATAACATCAACATCTATTTAAGTTTCACTAATGTCAGAAGGAAGATTATAACAATCTTTTTTCTGATTTACCATTGTAGTGTTGTTTACTCGCAAAATTCATCCTTTCATCTCGATTCCGTGCTGTATTTTGACGAAATCCCAGTAACGTACAGCGAGGTTTCAAGGATTGTTTCATCAAAATCATACGGAGACATATTTTACATAGCTTTTATCCGTGATAACAATTTTCACCTATATACGTATAATCATTCGAAAAAGCTTCTTAAAAAAGATAATTTCAAATTAAACAGCAAACTGGCCATTGGTATGAAACCTTATGATTTTGTTGTTACTGATAATGATGTATATGTACTTTTGGATAAAAAGATACATTGTCTATCAAAGGCCAAGATGAAGGAAGTATATTCGTTTTACTGCGGAAGAGCAGAGTATTTGTTTTTGTCGCAGGAGCATATCATTGCTGGATTTTATTATAATTATCATCCGGATGACAGCCCTTATAAGGCAGGTCTCAGAAAGTTTAATTTACAGGGTATTCAAGAAGACAGTGTCTTTTTGGACCTTCCATTTCCGGAATACACGCACTATCTTCCTAGAAACCTAATATCGTATAATGGTAAAAAATTTGTGTTTCCGTCCTTTTGGGGGTTAAACTTCCTCTTTGTGGACAAGGACTTTAGACACATTGACACCCTCTTTTTGGCTGTTGACAAATATGACAGTACCTGGGTTTTCCCTTCTCAGGCTCTTAGTAAATCCATAGCTGAAAATATGGACAATCTCTCTTTATATTGGGGTCTACTTGATAATGCTAATTCATCTAAAGTTTCAAGAATTGAATTTGTAGAATTCACTGATTCTAATAATCTTTTGGTGCGTTGGTTCAGCCCCAACCCAAAGAGAGGGTATTCAGACAGATTTTCAATGAATCTAAAGAATATTGCAGGCTCCTGGAAACCTCAGGAAGCCGTTTCATATTTAGAGACACCCATACCATTTAATACAAGTCTAAATATCTATGCAGGTGGTATGCCTTTGCTTTCACACAACTTTTTGACGAGTTATTCCCCAAAACATATTTATCAAATAAAGATTGATATTCCATATGTTGAAAGTTTAACGTATAAAGAATATTATCAACGAAGGATGGAAAAGGAAAAGGTATTAGATCCAATTATATCCCTATGGGTGTTCAAATATGACTAAACGTTCCTTTATAATATGCCTACTCACATTCACTGGGTGTACGAATCTAAAACTGGCAACCCCTCCCATTGGTAGCCCTCAGTTACAGGTTTGCAATTTAGATAATGATACGACTGAAGTAACGCTTGTTGGGAAAGTTTCAGTTCTAGTGTTTATTAAAGAACCCAGTTGTACAGGCTGCAAGGAATATTTAGCGAAATACCTGAATACGCTCAATAAGAAATACCATCAATATATTATTATCGGCAAGTCACAAAGTATCTTGGACAAGAAAAGCTACCGTAGCTATCTTGATTTGAGATTTAAAAACTCTTTAGGAATATACTATTCTATGAGTGAAAGCTCTATAACTATTCGCTTAAACCACAAGGATTACATTTTCGACACAAGAATAAACCCATTTGTAATGGTTATTTCAGAAAAGGGCAGCTCTGTTGATATTTACAACTACCAAGAAGTTTTCGAAAATGTGTTTGTAAAAGAATCGTTTAAGAAATCTATGAACGGATATTAGCTTAGAAATAAGGATGAGACACATAAAAAACGAACCGTCAACCTTTAGCTGAATCTGAGGACTGGCATTGCCCATACCGCTCAAACAACGCATCGCTTCCTGAACAAACCAAAAAGAACCCGGGCCGTCCTGCTCTACTGTGGGGCGGCTTCGTGTTCTTTAGAAGGCATCGGCGTATTCTGACTAACTTGCCTGTCTGATGATGCCCGCACTCCGACTGCACTACCTGTACCGTGATGATGCCGACAGGTTGACGCATGGCAGCTTCGATTTCAGCAATCCGGAACAACTGGGCGTGAAGCAGGCCATGGGTATGCTGGAGCCGCTGTTGATCGGTGAGGTGTTTATCATTCCCAACAGGGTAGGGCTGCCGGCGTTGGATCCTGTTGACAGTGGGGAAGACGACGACTACCACGAGGTGGAATCGCTGGAAGTTATTGAGCTGGAATCAGCCCAGGGGCCTATATTCCATGAATTCATCGAGAAGCTGCGCCGCTTTAAACAGCAAAATCCTGAAGAATACTGGTAGGCGCGGCCTTCAGGTTAGTCTGCCCGGGGTGTATCTTTACCCCTCAAATCATGTCTGACAAGAAACTCTTCCTGCTGGATGGCATGGCGCTGATTTACCGCGCATTTTTTGCCTTCAGCCAGAATCCGCGCATCACCAGCACAGGCATCAACGCCAGTGCCATGTTCGGATTCACAAATACCCTGCTGGATGTGCTGAATAAGCAGAAACCCACCCATCTGGCCGTGGTTTTTGATACCGATGCGCCCACGGCGCGCCATGAAGAATACGAGCATTATAAAGCCCACCGGGAGGAGATGCCAGAAGATCTGAGGGCCAGCCTGCCGTATGTATTCCGCATCATCGAAGGCTTCGGCATTCCCATCATCACCAGAGACGGCTACGAGGCCGACGACATCATCGGCACCCTGGCCTGGCAGGCCGCCGATCGGGGCTTTGAAGTGTATATGATGACACCCGACAAAGATTTCGGGCAGCTGGTGCGCGACAAGGTATTTATTTTCAAGCCCGCACGCATGGGCAATGAGTTCGAAATCATGGGTCCTGCGGAAGTATGCAAACGCTGGGATATCGCCCGCGTGGATCAGGTAGTGGAAATGCTGGGACTCATGGGCGACAAGGTGGATAACATCCCCGGCATTCCCGGTGTGGGCGAGAAAACCGCGCAGAAGCTGCTCGCGCAGTACGGCAGTATGGAGGGAATCTATGAACATCTGAACCAGCTTCAGGGTAAGCTGAAAGAGAAGTTCGAACAACACCGGGAGCTGGCCTTCCTGAGCCGTCGCCTGGCAACCATTGATACGCAGGTGCCGGTGCAGCTGGAAGAGTTTGACATCACGGTTGACCCGGTGCGTCCCGAGTTGAAGGAAGTATTTGAAGAACTCGAATTCCGCACCCTCATCAAGAAGGTATTTGGCGGCGAGGAAGCCCGCCCGGCGGCATCACTGCAAACTTCCCTCTTCGATGCGCCCGCAGGGCCTTCCGCAGCAAGCATGGCCCCTGTCGAAGAAGCAGATCCGCCCGCGGAGCTGCACAACATTGAAGACACAGACCATCACTATGAAATCTGCTCCGGCGACGATGCCTGTAAAGCGCTGGCCGCCCGCCTGGAACAAGCGGAACAGTTCTGCTTCGATACAGAAACTACCGGCCTGGATGTGCACAGCGCGGACATTGTAGGTCTGGCCATCAGCACCGAAGCCCACAAAGGCTGGTATATCGCCTTCGGAAACGACCAACAGGAAAACCGACGCATCCTGCATCTGTTCAAGGCTGCCCTGGAAGGCCCCGCCCTGAAAATCGGGCAAAACCTGAAATACGATATCCTTATCCTGCGCCGCTACGACATAAAAGTTCAAGGTCCCTTATTCGACACCATGCTTGCGCATTATCTGGTGGAACCCGACAAGCGTCACAACATGGACATGCTGGCCGAACACTACCTGCATTACCGTCCCGTAAGCATCGAAACGCTCATTGGTAAAAAAGGAAAGAACCAGCTCAGCATGGCGGATGTGCCCGTAGAGAAAGTAAAAGAATACGCTGTGGAAGATGCCGATATCACCCTGCAACTGCATGGGGTTTTGCATCAGGAACTAAAGGAGGGCAAAGTGGAACAGGTGTTCCGGGATGTAGAAGTGCCGCTGATTCAGGTGCTGGCCGATATGGAACAGGAAGGCATCCGCGTGGATACCAATTTCCTGAATGAATACAGCCGTCAGCTGGAGGTGGAAGCCAAAAACATCGAACAGGAAATCTATGCACTGGCGGAAGTGCGCTTCAACATAGGCAGTCCGCGGCAGGTGGGTGAGGTGCTTTTCGATAAGTTGAAGCTGAGCGACAAGGCCAAGACCACCAAGACAGGGCAGTATCAAACCGACGAAGAAACGCTGCTGGGACTGGCTTCAGCGCACCCCATCGTGCAGAAAATCCTTGATTACCGTCAGTTGCAGAAGTTGAAGAGCACCTATGTGGACGCCCTGCCCACGATGGTCAATCCCCAAACCGGGCGGGTGCATACCAGCTTCAACCAGGCGGTGGCGGCCACGGGGCGCTTGAGCAGCAACAACCCGAACCTGCAGAACATCCCCATCCGCACAGACCTGGGCAAGGAAGTGCGCAAGGCGTTCATCCCCCGCGATGAACATCATACCCTGCTCAGCTGTGACTACTCGCAGATAGAGCTGCGCGTGATTGCCAGCATGAGCGGTGATGAAGCCATGATGGAGGCCTTCAGGCAGGGTGTGGACATCCATACGGCAACGGCGGCGAAGGTGTTCGGCGTGCCGCTGGAACAGGTGGACAAGGAAATGCGCCGACAGGCCAAAACGGTAAACTTCGGCATCATTTACGGCATCAGCGCTTTCGGACTCAGCCAGCGCATCGGCATCTCCAGGAAAGACGCCAAGGATTTGATAGACAACTACTTCCGCGAATTTCCGGGCATACGCCGTTATATGGACGAAACTATGGATTTTGCGCGCAGCCACGAATATGTGGAGACCCTGCTGGGCCGCAGGCGCTACATCCGCGACATCAACAGCCGGAACATGACCGTGCGGGGCTTCGCCGAAAGGAATGCCATCAACGCCCCGATCCAGGGTTCCGCAGCAGATATGATTAAACTGGCCATGATAGTCATCCAAAAGATGCTGAAGGAAGAAGGATTCCAGACCCGCATGATCCTGCAGGTACATGACGAATTGCTGTTTGACGTTCCCAAGGAAGAACTGGAACGTGTCACGCCGCGCATCCTGCAGCACATGGAAGAAGCCCTGCCCCTGAAGGTGCCCGTGCTGGTTGAATCCGGGCACGGCGGTAACTGGCTGGAAGCGCATTGATGCAGGGCCTGGGTTCCCTGCAGTGTTGGAAGTCTGACGGGAACTACCGGCAGGTTCATCAATTGCTCACTTAGAAGGCTTTCCTTATGGGCAATAATGTCCAGAGAAGACGCGAGCTTCCCTTGAACATGCAGGTTTAAAAAGCCATTTGGTACAGGGTGCTGAACACCATTCGTTCAGTTTAATCGGCTGCCACCTGTATCCGCAGCATTTTATCTCCCACCTGAAGCAGGTAAATGCCTGGGGAGCAGGCCCGCAGATCAACTGGCATTTCCGCAGGCTGGTGCAGCAGCGCGCGGCCGTTCAGGTCATAGATGTGCAGGAGTTCACCCGGGGCACTTCCTGTTACGAAGAGCACCCGGTTTGCGGGATTAGGATACACCAGCAGTGATCCCTGTGACGAGGTATGTTGAACGCCAGTGGATTGGCAGGTAGTAGCACCGCCGGTAAGGCTTTCCAGTTCGCTGCACAGGTATTGATAATGCTTTGCCGCTGTTACATCCAGTGGCGTCGCGAGCAGGTTTTTTCCTTCTCCGGGGTCTTTGGCCAGATGGTAGAACTCCTCCTTCCCATTGTCAAAGCGCAACAGTTTATAGGATTGGTCTTTAATGCATTTTCCATCGCCTGAATAGGCAGGAACCTGAAACAGTTCGCTGAAGGCCCAGGGACGTATGGAATCCTTTGCAGCGCTGATGATGGGCCACAGGCTGCGACCGTCGGTAGTCAGTCCTGCCGGTAATTTATCGTTCAGCCCCAACAGACCCGGTATGGTTTCAAACAAATCTACCGACTGCACCAGGGCGTCGGAAGTTCTTCCTGGCTGCCGTACTGATGGGCCGGAGATGATTAAAGGCACATGAATGCCATACTCGTAGATGCTGCCTTTTACCCTGGAAGTATCGGCTGTCTGGGCTGTTTGCTTGGTGTTGCCATTGTCGCCAATAAAGATGAAGTCTGTGCTGTCCAGGCGGTTCATGCTGCGCAGCGTATCCATGAGGCGTCCTATTTCGTGGTCCATGGCCTGAATCATGGCTTTGAAATAAGATTTGGGCCGGGCCTTGATGTCCTGGGCTGTGCCGCTCAGGGTGGTGTAGCTGTGCAAGCCTGCCGGGGGAAGGTGATAGGGCGAATGAGGGGCGTTAAAGGCAAGCCAGAGGAACACCGGCTTCTTTCCCTGGGTGCGCAGCCAGCTGATGGCATTGTTCACCTGCTCGGTGGTGGCGTAGGTGGTTACAGTGCTGTTTACCCCATTGGTATTCTTGGTCCAGTTGGTATAGCTGTTCAATTGCCCGATGAAAGGCCCTTCGTAGTGCTCATAGCCGAAGAAGTTGGGCATTTTCAGGTTGCTTTGAGGCATTGGGTTGTTCAGGTGCCATTTCCCGATCTGTGCCCTTCCAATACCGGGTTTGGCATTGCGGATGCGCTGGGGGAGGGTAAACTCACTGCTGTCCATTTGTCCGCTGCCGGCGGCTACTACAGCCCCGATACCGGTGCGGAATGCATAGCGTCCGGTGAATAGGGTAGACCGGGTAGCAGAACAATACGGGTTGGCGGTGAATTGATGGAACAGGACACCCTTCTTGAGCAGGGCGCGGATGTTGGGCACCGCCACGGTATCACCGTGGTCAGGGTAGAAGCCTAAATAATCCGGGCTGAGGTCGTCGGCGATAATCAGCACCACACTGCGCTGTGAGAATAGGGCGGCGGCTCCTTGCGCGAGGCAAATGAACAGCAGCAGGGTAAGTTTTTTCATGGCTTCTTAAGAAAGACGTTAGATGCTACAGGATGCGAAAAGTTCAATGGCGACCGAACTTATTTCGGTCCAGCGACAGGGTTAGAGCCTGCGGATGACCGCACAGGCTTTTTCGATCATTGCCGGAGTAACATCCAGGTGTGTTACCAGACGGATTTGGCTGGGACCGGTGGTGGCCACCCTAATGCCTTGTTGCAGGAGCTTTTGTGCAATGTCTGCGGCGGTATGCGGGGTTTTGATGTTGAAGATGACGATGTTGGTTTCCACAGGCATCACGGATTCCACGTAGCGGCATTCATGTAGTGCTTTTTCCAGTATTGAGGCGTGGCGGTGGTCTTCTTCCAGCCTGAGCACCTGGTGTTTCAGTGCATAGAGTCCTGCGGCGGCAAGGAAGCCGGCCTGTCGCATGCCTCCGCCCATCACCTTGCGGCAGCGTCTGGCTTCTTTGATGAATCCGGAAGTGCCCAGCAGCAAACTGCCCACGGGGGCGCCTAATCCTTTGCTCAGGCAAACGGAGATGGAGTTGAAGATGCTGCCCAGTTGCGCGGCGTTCTGTCCTGTGGCCTGCAGGGCGTTAAAAATTCGGGCACCATCCAGGTGCAGGGGCAGCTGGTGTCGGTAACAAAGCGCACGGATGGACTCCAGCGTGTTCATGTTGTAACAACTCCCGCCGCCGCGGTTGGCCGTATGCTCCAGACTTACCAGCGCGGTTCTGGCGCGGTGCACATCATCAGGGTTTATAGCCTCTTCAACCTGCGCAGCCGATATTCTGCCACGGTCGCCGGGGAGCAGCCTGGGCTGCACACCACTGTTGCGCGCCATGCCGCCACCCTCATATACATAAATGTGCGAGAGGGCTTCGCAGATAACCTCATCACCAGGGCGTGTATGTACCATGATGGCAATCTGGTTGGTCATGGTGCCACTGGGACAGAACAGCGCTTCTTCCATGCCGAACAGGTTTGCGGTATAGGTTTGCAGTTCATTGACCGTTGGATCTTCTCCAAACACATCGTCGCCTACATGGGCGTTCATCATTGCCTGAAGCATGCCCGGTGTAGGACGTGTGAAGGTATCGCTGCGTAATTCTATCAAGTCCATTGCTGCCTGCAATATGCGCCATTTCCTTAAAAAGCGCGAATACAAGCCATTACGGGACCTGACATATTTTTTTCAATTGATAGTGTAAAACATACACTAAGTGAAATTATTCTCTATGTTTGTGAACAGCAGGGCAATTTATCCCTGCTTTGAATACAGGCTTTTTTCCCTCTGGGGTTCTTCATACCAACTTGACCAAGGTCCCGGAAACGGGACTTTGGTGTTTTTAGGGATTCTGATTCGGGGCTGCTTCTTCCAAAAAGCGACGGTGCAGCGCAGTAACCTGATCGATGATTGATTGAGTTCCGTCGTTGTGAATCAGTGCGTCGGCGCGCTTGGCCACTTCGTCCTGCGGCATTTGAGATTGAATGCGGCGAAGCACTTCTTCGCGGGCCATGCCGTCGCGTTGCATCACACGCTGCACGCGCAATTCCAAGGGCGCTACCACGGCCACCACCCGTTGTACTTGTTTATAGCTGCCAGATTCGAACATGATGGCTGCTTCTTTAATAACGTAGGGTGCCTGTTGCATTGCGCACCAGCGTTCAAAGTCACGGAACACAGCAGGGTGCACCAAGCTGTTCAGCAGATCCAGTTTTTCGGGATGGCCGAACACCGCATTAGCCAAGAAACGGCGGTTTGGTTCTGTGCCGGAATAGCTTTCGGGGCCGAAGGCATCCTTCACGGCCTGAATAAGTTCGGGGTCTTCGCGCATGAGCCTTTTGGCCGCCACGTCGGCAGCATAAACCGGGATGCCCAAATGGGCAAATACCGAGCAAACGGTGGATTTACCGCTGCCTATTCCGCCGGTGATGCCAACGCGCAGCAAGGCATCAGGCCGATTGCTCTTCGGTTTTTTCGGCTTTGCCGGAATTTGAATCGGGATAGGAGCTTTTGGTCATCTCGAAGCTCACGGCCGCCTTTTCAAACTTGATGCGGTTTCCGCTTTCGGTTTCCAGCGTAAGGGTTTGATCCTGAAGGGACACCACTTTGCCATGCATGCCTCCTGTGGTTACCACATGGTCGCCTTTTTTAATCTCTGACAGGAAGTTGCGCTGTTTTTTCTGTTTGCGCATTTGCGGCATAATCATGAACACGTAAAAAACGGCCATGATCAGGATGAGGGGCAACATCTGCGACCATCCGCCGCTTTGTGCCTGTAAAACTATATGGTTCATTGGTTTTATTTCTTAACAACCAGCGCGCGGAAGGTGAGCTTCGTGGTTTCCACGGTGGAATTCTGGAAGAATACATCCACGAACTTGGTGTTTTCTATACCATTGGGTTCGCCTCTTCCCGTGGAGTTGAATACGGTTTCTACGTAACCTTCGCCACCGGGGGGTATCACATCCCTGGACCAGTTAGGGGAAGTGCAACCGCAGGCGGCCTGTACGTCTGAAATCACCAGGTCGCCTTTGCCTACGTTAGTGAACTTGAACTTGTGGCGCACAGATTCACCATCGGTAATCTTGCCAAAGTCGTGGTATTCCGAATCGAACTTCGCCCAGCCCCGGGTGCTTGTATCGCCCTGCGGCTTGTTGGCCGTAGCGCTGTTGTTGTCAATTTTGTCGGCGCTGATTTTACCGCCACCGGTGCAGGCTGCCACGAGGGCTGCCGACAGGATGAATATGCTGGTGCTGTATTTCATAAATTCTTCCTCACGCAAATTTAACCGAAAAAGCCATACCCTCAGGTGGTTCAGTTTTCACGCAGGCCCCGGCCGGTTTTGTGCATCAGGCCTTCATCCTGCAGGCTGATGCGCAGCTTGTCCAGGATGCCGTTGATGAATCGGCTGCTGTTGGGCGTTGAATATTCCTTGGCTATTTCCAGGTATTCATTAATGCTCACCTTAGGCGGGATGTGCGGAAAGTGGAGAAATTCCGCAATGGCCATTTTCATGATGACCATGTCAACAAGTGCGATGCGTTCGGTATCCCAGTTGCTGGAAGCCTGTTTGATGTGCCGTTCAAATTCCTCCTCATGGGTGCAAACCAGGGTGAACAGTTCACAGGAAAATTCGATTTCGTCATCGGTTTTGCGCATGGTTGCCGCCAGGGTAACCTGCTGTTCTTTTGCTGCTTCCAGCGTTTTATACACCACGCGCCAAAGCTGTTGTTCATCGTCGTACCAGGAAGGATAATGTTCTTCCATCAGATCGTTGAAGAACTCATTGGCGTTCATCAGGTAATCGAACAATTGCAGCAGGAACTCGCGCTGCATGGAAAAGTCCGGCTTGTCAAACACCAGGTAATCGCGCACAAACTCCTGTTCTTTCAGATCATTCCATAAATGGTCGAAGGATTCCGCCGCCTGATCCCAGTTAAAGGAGCGTACCCGACCGCTTTTGCTAACGGTTTCGTCCAGCAGTCCGGCGAGTGCATTGTTGTTCAGTGCCATACATTCCCGAATACGTTCCTTGTCGGGAAAGAATTTCTGACGTTCCATATCGGCGATGCTGTTCAGAAAATCTCTGAATGCGGCCGGAAACTGCAATAAAAACAGGTAATAAGCTTCGAACCGGAACAGCTGCTGCAGCAATTGCTCCTTTCCCCTCTGCACCTGGTCAGACTCCTGTTGCTTGTAACTGTACAAAGCCTGCAGCGTCTTGATCCTGATCAACCTCCTGGAAAGCATAGAACTTTAACGGGACAAAGGTATGGGTTGAAGTGGGCTCTTATCAAATAGAATTCAGCAACTTAGGTCAAAGTGCTGATGTGCAGGTGCCGCTCGCTGAGTGTAAAGGCATCTCCTGCTTTCAATCCCCGAAGTTTCTGGCCCAGGGGGCTCAGCGCCGAAACCACCAGTACGGTATGACCTTCCAACTCCAGCTTACCAATGCCGGTGGCCAGCAATATCAGCTGTCCTTCTGCTTCCAACAAAACACCCGGTTCCACGCGCAGCGGGTTCTTTGCCGGCTTCTGCAGGTGATAAAACTTCAGTTCCTTTTTGGCCTGTTCCAATATGGTGGCATAGCGTTCCCGGTCCAGATTGCCCATGGCCCTTCCGGTTTCATATTTGTCGCCGGCGGAGCTCTTCTCTTCGGCAAGTGAAGCCTCGGCCGCACGTTCCATTGCTGCCAGTGCCTCTTCGATGCGCTGCTGCACCCTGGCCATACAGGCCTCCCAAATACGTTCTTTCAGCAGTTGCATTGTTTTTTCTTTCATAAGTTTATGCATCAGGGTTTGATGAAGGCAGCACAGCACCAGCCTTCACGGTCCTGGGCACTGATAAAGTTCAGTCCGTTTTCAGCGAAGCGCTGCCTGATGTCGTCGAGGTCTGGGGTGAAAAAGCCACTCACCAACAGCATGGCGCCGTTTTTCATGGTGCGCACATAGGCTGCCACATCGTGCATGATGATGCTTTTCTGGATGTTGGCAATAAATACATCGAAGTGGTTGGAATAGGCGTTTAATGCCGCGGCATCGCCGAGCAGCACTTCAATGGCTTCGGCCTGGTTGAGGGCCAGATGCTCTTTGGTGTTTTCTACGCTCCAGGGGTCAAAGTCGATGGCCAGCACCGAGGCAGCTCCCAGCTTAAATGTGAGCATAGCCAGGATGCCCGTTCCGCATCCCATATCGCAAACGGCTTTTCCTGTTACATCCAGCTGAAGCAGTTGTTCGGCCACCAAAGCGGTGGTGGGATGATGACCGGTGCCGAAACTCATCTTAGGATCTACAGTAAGTTCCAGCATGGAAGCATCGGGTGCATGAGGATGAAAAGAACCTCGAATCCACAGCGTTCCTGCAAGCAGCAACGGCTGATAGTAGTGTTTTTCCCATTCTTCATTCCAGTTGCGGTCAGCCAGTTCGCTGCGCTGCGCAGGTCCTTCCGTCCAGTTGGCAACCTCCTCCAGGGCCTCATCCATCCAGGGTCCCAGATCTTCGGCAGCCACGTAGGCTATCACCTGATTTCCGCTGAACTCAAACCCGCTGAAGGCATAGCCGGACAACAAGCCGGAAACTATTTCAGCATTGGCCTCGAAAGGCGGTTTCAGGTTCAGGCGCAGGCAGGTAAATGACATGATGCAAAGAAAAGCAGGCCGGCCCGCATTGCGGTATAAAAACAACAAAGCCGGACAAAAGCCCGGCCTTGTTGCGCTATGAAAACTAAATCTACCCGCACATTAGAACGGCCTCACAGTATAAATGTTTTAGCGGACAAGAAGTATTCTATCGAACGTTGGTCGAACAAAGCATTCTGCTCCACTTGAAAGGGGCGTTCAGCGAAATGGGTTGCTGTATGCTTTGTTGGTAAGCAGGCTGCTGTCCGTCATGGTTTTCAGGAACGCAATCAGAGCGCTTTTCTGTGCAGCGGTAAGTTGCAGGTGCAGGTTACCGTGGTTCAGCTGCGGGCTCAGGTTGGGCGCATTGAACTTCAGGTTGTCGCTGTAGTGGTCAATTACCTGTTCCAAGGTAGTGAAGCGGCCATCGTGCATGTACGGGGCAGTATATACCAGGTTGCGCAGGGAAGGTGATTTGAATTTACCCAGATCTGAAGCTTTACCGGTGATGTTGCCATATCCTTTATCGGTAAGCACATCATCCAGGCCATTGCTTACAATGCCGATGGAAGGGTCGATAGCCTGGGCGTGCACTCCACCGTGGCAGTGGAAGCAATCGGCACCGATAGCAGGGCGTGTTGTGCTGTCGGGTGTTCCGTTAAACAGCAGGAAACCATCGCGTTCCTGGGGGGAAAAGGCATTCAGGTTTCTGGGGAAGAACTGATCGAATTTGCTGTTGGCAGAAACGATGGTCATGAGGAACTGCTCCATGGCCAGCGACATATGGTGCAGGTTGGGTTCTTCGCCGAAGGCTTTGCGGAAGGCTATTTGATAGCGGTCCAGTTTCCGGAGTTTTTCCTCCAGGCGAATTACATTCATCGCCATTTCGCGGTGGTCTTGGATGGGTTCAAATACCAGGTCGCGGAGGCGGCGCTGGCGAGCATCCCAGAAAAAGGTGCGCTGCCATGCCAGGTTGTATAATGGCGGAGCATTTCGGGTGCCCTGTAAACCAAACACGCCTTTACTCAGCGTTTTCGGGTCACCAAAAGCGAATTCCTGCCTGTGGCATGAGGCGCAGGAAATGCTGGAATCCAAACTCAGCACAGGATCGTAAAACAGCATCCTGCCCAGATAAATACCCTCTTCCGTAAGCGGGTTGTCTTTGGGAATCAGGGGCATGCCGAAGCTCGCCGGAAATACATCCGATGGTTTTACAGGCGTAGCTAGGAAAGAGCTTTTTACCGGCAGCGGCGCTTCCCGTTTGCAGGAATACACCCCGAAGGCCAGCAATACCGGCAACAGTAGGATGTAGTGCTGCTTCCTCATTCCAGGGTTACATTGGTGAAGATGTCTTCCATGTTGGTGAACAGCTTATCCATCAGGCTGACTTCAGCGCCTGTGGAATGAGAAAAGCTGCCATCCTTCACAAAATTGATGGCGTAGGGATTCTTGAAATATTCTTCTGCATCAGTGCGCACCACCAGCGAATGGTTACCCGGAACCTTGGTAAAGGGGAAGAGCAGATCGATGGTACGCACATAGCGCATGGTAGCCATGTGGAAGCTGAAGGCCGACTTCTGTGTGCTGTTTTTGGGGATGTAATTGCCGTCCACCATGGAGAAGATGTATCCTCCTGCCCATCCCCAGTGCATGCCATTGTTCAGCGGGCTAAGGGGGTGGTCGGCAGGCCATTGTGCGGGGTCGCCGTGGTTGGTGGCTGAATCCAGGCCAACAGTGAGAGAAATGCCTTTGTAGCTGCCGATGGGTACTTCGAAATATGGGGTGCTGGTAGCGCCGGCCTTGAAATCGGCATAGGCATAGCCATCACCCAGCTTCAACCGGCTTCCATCTTCACGAATCAGAGATGCATTGGAAAACAGCAGCTTGAACTGGTCAAAGATGAGTGTTTCGCCGTCGGCCTTCACAAAATCCGGATTGCCGAAGGATAGAAGCTTGGAGCCAAATACACCCTCAAAGCGCAGGGTTAGCTTAGAAGCATCTGCAGGTGCCGGTGGATTTTCAGGTTCACAGGAAGAAAGGGTCAGCAGCGCAGCAACTGCTCCCAGGCTGTATATTGATTTCATGAAGGTGTTCATCATATATTAATTACTGTATTTCAAATTTAGTGAAATAAACCCCACCTGATGCAGTAACCCGCATCACATAAATCCCATTGCTGAAGGCACGCAGGTCCAGTTCGGTACCGTAGAGGCCATCGGGCAATTCTTTACTGAGCAGTTGCCGGCCTGAAAGGTCGCATAGTTCCACCAGGCTGATGCGCTGATTTTTGGAATAAACCTGCACAGCGGCTCTGCCCGGATTGGGATACACTTGTATGCTTCCGCTGCCGCCCAGGTTGGCGTTTCGTCCGGTGATGACCGATTGTGCCAGCAGCCACTGATCCGGGTCGAAGAGGGCATCTTCCACCTGGGTATTCAGGATAAACTCGAAGCTTTCGTCGCCGTCGCGTGGGGTGAGCACCAGCAATGTATCGGAGGGCAGGCCTTTGAACAGCACCGGAATCTTCAGGTCAAAATACTGCACCGACGGGTGACTGGTACTTTGTTTTACCTGCACCTTGAGGCGGTTTCCGGTCATCAGCCAGTCGATGTTGAATGTGGGATAGCCTTCACCAATATACCAGTCGTTGAAGAAAGGGGTTAAATCCTGGCCCGACACATCTTCCAGATAGTTCTGGAAATCGAGGGTGCGGGCAAAGCCATATCGCCTTGCCGGAGACGCCAGGTAGTTGCGCACGCCGGCGAAGAACAGGCTGTCGCCCAGTTGCCAGCGCAACATATGGTACACCAGCGCGCCTTTGTTGTAGGTTAACCTGCCGTCAAAAAGCCTGCCGATGTTTTGAGTATCGGTGGGGAATACCGAACCGCCGGGCTGACTCATCACATACTTCTGCATGTCCTCCAGGCGGGCGCGAAAGGCAGAGCGGTTTTTCAGAAATTCGTAACACAGGGCATTGGCATAGGTAGCCCAGCCTTCATTCAGCCAAAGGTCTTCCCAGCTTCCGCAGGTAACGGCATCACCGAACCACATGTGGGCCAGTTCATGGGCAATCAGGTCAAAGGAAAAGTTCACCATGAAACTCATGGTTTGGTGTTCCATGCCTCCGCCCCAGGTAAATTGGGCATGGCCGTATTTTTCATTCATGAAGGGATACTCCCCGAACAGACTGTCAAAAAGGCGCAGCATGGGCAGGGTTTGTAACGCTTCTACACGCGCTGATGAAAAGCTCTGGGGGAATACATAGTTCAGTACTGGTAGTGAGTCCACCCGGTTGTGGAAGTGAGCATGGTCGGTGAAGGGAACATAGTTGCTCACCGCAATGGCTACCAGGTATGGTGCAATTGGATAGCGGTGTTTCCAGTGAAACAATACCGTGCTGTCGTTCAGTAAACGCTCATCCACGAGCAAACCATTGGAAGCTGCCCTCAGCCCCTTTGCTGTGCTTACCAGAATATCCACGGAGTCGAGCTTGTCATCGAGGGTGCTTTTACAGGGCCACCAATAGGGTGCGCCGTAGGGCTGGGAAAGGGTATGGATGATGTTGCCCGTTTGGTGCCTGTCGCGCACATAATAGCCGAAGCCGCTACCCCGCGATGGATTTCCGGAGTAATGCACGCTGAAGGAATCATAGGCGCCGGCCTGAAGGTTGCGGTTCATCAACACAAACAACTGATGGTTGCGGTGATCCCAGCGAAGGGTATCGGAGCCATGGGTAACTTTGAACACCTGAAGTTCATCGCGCAGGTCCACCCTTACTGTGTCCATGTTGCGCATGGTCCGGAAACAGATTTGCACCACCCCTTGCAGGCGGTCGGATACATTTGGATTTACCTTCAGGTGCAGGGTTTGATGGTGCACGGAATAGCCGTAATCTGTGCCGCTGTTGCTGCGCAGGGTGCGCGATTGTGTGAATCCTCGCTGCTCGGATTTTATCAACTCCTCACCAGTGAGCAGTTGCCCCCATAGGATGCTGTGCCCCGGCAGCATGAATAAGGTAAGGAAGAAAAATGCGCGCATCATACAAAGGTAGCCTTGTTAGGGTTTCTCCAAGAAACACCTACAGACGACTTTCGTTTGTCGTTTGTCTGTTCTTCTTTTGAAGTTATGACCATGACCCCGCTGCAAATCAGGGCAAAAGAAAACCTGCACATTGTATTCTGGCTGTTTAAAGATTTCTGCTGGCTGATGCTGTACAAGCCACTGGGCATGGTAATGGTGCTTCCCACCGTGTTTCTGGCTTTTTACCTCAGCTGGAAAAGTCGCCACCTGCGCAGCGAACTGTTTCACAACCTGGCAGTAACAAGTTGGATACTTGGAAACTCGATTTGGATGGCCGGGGAGTTTTTCTTCAACGACAGCACAAGGCCCATAGCATCTGTATTCTTCTATGCCGGCATAGGTTTCGTGTTGTATTTCTACCTCACGGAATGGTTAAACAACTCAGGCGTTAAGAACGGGTCAGAACCGCAGTAGTTTTTCGCGAACGGCAATATTGCCATTTTCGTCGCGCAGCTCGGCATAGTAGGTTCCGCGGCTGAAGCGGCTGAGGTCCAGTCGCTGACTCATCTGTATGCAGGGTTCCGCGTCCAGTATCAGTCGGCCGTTCATGTCGGTAAGTGTCAGGAAGTACCTGTGTTTGCCAAGCAGGGCGGGTTCTATTTCAACGGTGATGATGCCATCCACGCTGGGGTTGGGGAACATACGGATGCCGCTGATGAAGGTGTCGCTGGAAATTTCCGCCTGATAGAGGCTGCTGCGGAACGTCACCAGGCAGAAGCGCATGATGTTCATCTGCTTCTTGCTGAACATGGTCTGGCAGGTGTGCGCGCTGTAATCCATATAGTTCTCTACCTGGTCGGGTTCATCGCCGGCCCCGGTATTGCAGGTGTTGCGCGATTTGTTGCAGTCGAAACTGCTTTGGGAAGCACAAAGTGGGGTATCGTCAATGCCATCATCTACCGCACAGCCGCTCACGCCGTTTGGCGGGTCTCCCCAAACATGGCGCAAGCCCAGGAAATGCCCAACTTCATGCACTGCGGTACGTCCGTTGCGGCTGCTGGCAAGCGAACCAGTAGCTCTGGGGTTGTTGATGCCCACAATTTTGTAGTGAAGGGCCACCCCCTCATGCTCTGGGCTGGGAGGGAAAGAGCCTGAATTCCAGTTGGGTGCATCAACGGGAGGATAGGCGTAACCAAGCAGCGCATCTATGTTCTGAACGCTCAGGTCGCAAACCCAGATGTTTAGGTATTTAGCAGTATTCCAGGCATCGGTGCCGCCGCGGCTGCTGAACTTCATGTCGTCGTTGAGGTTAAACGACCCGAAGGTAGCTTTGGTGGTGGAAACGCGGTTGATACCGTTGGTTGCCTTCCCCGAAGGGTCTTTGGCAGCCAGCACAAACTGGATTTTTGTATCCGCTGCGCGGGGTCTGAATAAAGTGCGGATGCTCGTGGTATCGGCATTTCTCTTGCGGAAATCCCTGTTCAGGGCAAACAGCTGACTGTAAATCAGCGAGTCGGGAATATTCTCGGCGTTGTTGTTGTACAGCACATGGAATACCACCGGGATGGTGAACACCGTATCAGCAACAATATTTTTGCGAAGGCTGACGCCATTGGCGTAATCGGAAGCCATGCGGTACACACGGTCCATCTGTTCCCTGAAGCCCGGATGTTGCTGTTCCAATTGCTTTTGGTATTCCACTTGTCCGCAAGGTTCAGCAGTCTGCTGCTGTGCGTTCAGGGATGTAGTATGAAGAAGCAGGGCTCCGGAGATAAGCAGTAATGTTGTTTTCAAAGGGGAGGCTTAGTTACAAATTTAGGGAAAGTGGTAGATTTTATCCTGAAAAGCGTTTGGAATCTGACAATTGACCGAACACCAACATGGGGATGCTTCTTCAGGATGAACACAATTCTATCTTCCGAGCCCGGGTGCGCCAAAGGCTGTGTCCGGATTTGTTATCTGCCCATGAAGTTCGGCTTTCGCTTCTCGTTGAAGGCGGTAACACCTTCACGGTAGTCTTCGCTGCGGCCGGCAATTTCCTGGCATTGTGCCTCGTATTCCAGCATCTCGTTCAGGTCGGAGTAGGAGCTGCGGTTCAGCATCTTCTTCATCAGTCCGATGGCCTTGGTCGGGGCGGACGCGTAGTACGCCGCCAGTTCATTTACGGTCTGGTCCAGGGCTTCGGGCGCCACCACACGGTTCACCATGCCCCATTCCAATGCCTTGGCGGCGCTCACTTTAGAGCCCATGGTGGCCAGTTCAAAGGCGCGTTGCGTTCCTACCACCCTGGGCAGAAAATAAGAAGAGCCACTGTCCAGCACCAGCCCTACGTGCACAAACACTTCAATAAGGGAAGCCTGTTCCGAGGCCACAATCAGGTCGCAGGCCAGGGCCAGGGAGCAACCTGCACCTGCTGCCACCCCGTTCAGGCGGCAGATGATGGGCTTGGGCATCTCGCGCATGGCCCTGATGATGGGATTGTAGCGCTTATATAATGATTCACTCAGCGAACGTTGCCCGCTGTTGGCAATGGCCTTCAGGTCCTGTCCGCTGCAAAAAGCTTTTCCAGCCCCGGTCAGCACCACTACGCGCACCTGTTCGTCGCGGGTGGCCTGCTTCAACGCATCCTGCAGCTCATAGCTCTGCGCGTCGTTGAAGGCATTAAAAACTTCTTCGCGGTTCAGGGTGATGCGGGCTATGCCCCCTTCAACTTCGTAGCGTATGCAGGTAAATTCCATGGTGTAATGCTTGATGGGGCGAATATAAATGGTCGGAACTGCATACGCTTCAGCGCATCCATATCAAAACGGGGAGGGCGGCCATGGCTCCGCACAGCGTTCCACTGAGCAACTCGGCCGGGCTGTGCGCTTTTAAGACCGCTCTGGAGGCTACAATCAACAGAAACAAAATACACATTGGGAACATCATTCCCGAAAAAGGCGGTATAAAGGATAAATACATCAACAGGGCACTGCCTGCCGCCGCGTGGGCACTGGCCTTATTCCACCGCAAATTTACCTGCCATAAAAGAAGCGCACTGAAGGTGTTGAGCCAAAGCAATCCATATACATGACTTTGAGTTCCAAAGGCAGGCAGCAATTGCATCATGGCGGCAAAGCTGAAAAACCAAAGCAAGGAGGTTAGATACACCACATGGCGTTCCTCACGCAGGGAGAGTAGAAGGCTATGCACCCTGCCCTGTTTTTTTAACAGAAGCAACAACAGCGAGGGAACCACGAACATTCCCGTGCACAGCAGAAGCTGCGTCATCGCATCAAAGGGCATACCCTGTGAGGCCTGCTCCAGAAACAATAGGGCAGCGGGCAGCAGCCATCCCAGCAACAACGGGTGAAACAAGCCACTAACCAGCCAGGCCATTGCCTGCAGTAAAATCATGTCGGCAATTTAAGCAGGAGCGCTGCCTGGTGATGCAGTTTTTAGCGGTGGGATTGGCTAATTTCGCGAGGTATGAAAGTTGCCTATAACTGGCTGCGCTCCCTGGCTGATTTCAAGGCTTCACCGGCCGATCTTGATGCATTGCTCACCCGTGCGGGCCTCGAGGTGGAACATACCGAAACCTGGCAGTCGGTTCGGGGTGGCTTGCGTGGATTGATGATCGGGAAGGTGCTGGACGTAAAACCTCACCCCAACGCTGACAGGCTGCGCTGCACGCTGGTGGATATAGGTTCCGGCGATCCCCTGCCCATTGTTTGCGGTGCCGCCAATGTGGCCGCCGGACAAAAAGTGGTGGTGGCCGTAGTTGGTGCCACATTGCATCCGTTGAACGGGAATCCTTTCGACATCAAAGAAGCCAAAATCCGCGGTGAACGGAGTTGCGGCATGATTTGCGCCGAAGACGAAATAGGGTTGGGCAGTTCGCATGAAGGCATCATGGTGCTGCCTGATGAGGCGCCCGTTGGCCGTGCATTTGCCGAATACCACGGGGTGGCAGAAGATGTGGTGCTCGACATCGGGTTGACGCCCAACCGCGGCGATGCGGCTTCACACCGCGGCATCATCCGCGAGCTGAAGGCCCATATCCCGGTTTCCGAAGTAAACATCACCCTGCCAGAGCCTTCAGGCAGCAGTGTGCTGAACGTTTCGGTGGAATCACCTGAGCTGTGTTCGGTTTATATGGCCCTGCCCATCAGCGGCATCAACGTAAACCCTTCGCCGCAATGGTTGAAAAACAGGCTGCTGAGCATCGGTATCAACCCCATCAACAACATTGTGGATGCCACCAACTTCGTGCTGCACGAAACCGGACAACCCATCCACGCCTTCAACAGGAATAAAATCCACAACAACACGCTGAACGTGCGTTTGGCTGAAGCAGGGGAAGTGCTTACTACCCTGGACAAGCAGGAGCGAAAGATGAAGGGCGGCGAATTGGTTATTGCCGACGAACAGAAGCTGCTGGCCCTGGCCGGGGTATTCGGCGGGCTGGATTCCGGCGTAGCCAATGATACTTCATCCATTGTGCTGGAAAGCGCCTGTTTCGATCCCGGACTGGTGCGCAAAACGGCGCGTACCCACGGGCTGTCTACCGACGCATCCTTTCGCTTTGAGCGGGGCACCGATCCGGAGGCCTGCCGCGAAGCCCTGCTGCGCACCGCAGCAATCATCCTGGACATCGCCGGTGGAAGCATCGAAGGGTCTCCCGCTGTTTTCGAACAGAAGCCAGAGCGGAAGCAGGTGCAATTGCGCACCTCATACTTGCGCAAAATTTCCGGCGGCGATATTTCCGGCGCCAGGGTGTTGGAAATCCTGCAGCAGCTGGGCATGCAGCCCAACGCAACCGCTGAGGGTATCGGGGTAACAATTCCCTCCTGGAGGCA
Organism: Flavobacteriales bacterium; assembly: GCA_947463095.1. Taxonomy (GTDB): domain Bacteria; phylum Bacteroidota; class Bacteroidia; order NS11-12g; family UBA955; genus REEB481. Next base: position 36,198 of record CANHRE010000005.1, read on the forward strand.
TGACCTGAGCCTGGAAATAGATTTGGTGGAAGAGGTGCTGCGTGTTTACGGCTACGATGAAATTCCCATGCCGGGGAAAATGCAACTGTCGCTCAGCTCCGGAGGCTCAGGCCTGAAGCGCGATGCCGAGCGCAGGATGCGGGAGTTCCTCACTGCCCACGGTTTTCATGAGATGATGAGCAACAGCCTTACCGCCTCGGCGCATTACCCGGAGGCGCTGCATCCCAGGCTGGTACGGTTGAACAACCCGCTGAGCAGCGACCTGGATGTGATGCGTCAAACGCTGATTTATCAGGGATTGGAGGCCGTGGCCTACAACCGCAACAGGCAAAGCAACAGAATTCGTTTGTTTGAGTTGGGTAAGGTATATGAACGCACAGCCGAAGGCAGCAGTGAGCGTTGGGAGCTGATGATGCTGAGCGCGGGTGAGCGCTGGCCGGAAACCTGGGAACTGAAGCAGATGCCCGGAGGACCCTATGACTTGAAGACGGCGGCTCAGGGTTTGTTGCGCAAGCTGGGGGTGCCGGAAATGAATATAGCAATTCAGGCTCCTGAGCGCAGGCTGCTGGAGCGCTTCGGAATCAACCAGCCCGTATACATCGCGGTTTTTGACTGGGAAGCACTGATAGCACAGATCAAGCAACAGCGCTTCACCCTGAAGGAGCCATCACGTTTCCCGCTGATGCGCCGCGACCTGAGCATGGTATTGCCACCGGGCTGTTCATTCGAGCGGGTGGAAACGCTGATACGCGCACATGTCAGTCCTATTATGCAGGAGTATCGCTTGTTCGATGTGTATGAAGGCAAGCCACTGGAGCCGGGACAAAAATCTTTTGCCATCTCGTTCCAGTTTGGCTTGGATGAGCGCACCCTCACCGACCAGGAGTGTGACCAGGTGATGCAGCAGTACATGGAATTGTTTGAACAAGAGTTGCAGGCACAAATCAGGCGCTGATGGAACAACTGCAGGAACGGCTGGAACGTATTGGCAGGCAGATAGAAGGTATGCTTGCGGAACGCGGTCGCCTGCAGCGCGAATTGGAACAGGCGCGACAGCGTATTTGGGATCTGGAAACCCAGGCCGAACAATTTCAGGAAGAACGAAACCGGCAGGAAGAATCAATTAAAATGCTTAAACTTGCAAAGGTTTTACAACCGGAAGGTATTGACCGAAAAGATATAAAATTGAAGGTCAACGAACTGGTACGGGAAATAGACCGATGTATCGACATGCTCAACGCATAAGATATGGAACCCGATGATTACATACCCATCCGAATTGTCCTGGCAGAAAGGCCCTATGTGCTGAAAATACGCAGGAAAGAAGAGGAGTATGTTCGCCGCGCAGCAATGCTCATGCAGCGAAATCTGCAAGAGATAAAATCACAATATTCCGTTAAAGATGATCAGGATGCTTTGGCCCTGGTTACCCTTGATGTGGCCACAGATATGGCCCGACTCAACGTCCGCAAAGACCAACACAATGATTCATTAGAGCGGGTAGTCAGTCACATGGAAAAGCTGCTCAACATCGCCTGAACCATATTTAGCTCGGCTGTCGTTACGTCCTATATCAACTAAAAAGGAGTAACGAAATGAATGTACAAATCATCTTATTTGCCGCCATCGGTCTCATTGCCGGTGGTGGGTTGGGATTTTTAATTTCCAACCTGTTGCAAACGAAAAAAAGCGAAAACCAAGCCCAACAAATTGTTCGCGAAGCCACACAACAGGCTGAGAACATCAAGAAAGACCGCATCCTGGAAGCCAAGGAGAAATTCCTTCAGCTGAAGGCAGAACACGAAAAAGAAGTGAACCGCCGCAATCAGGAACTTGTTTCATCAGAAAACCGACTGAAGCAAAAGGAACAAAGCCTGGATCAGCGCATCCAGAGTGCGAAATCCAGAGAGGAAGAAGCCGAGAAGCTGAAAAATAAGCTGAACCAACAGAATGATGTGCTGGCCGTGAAGCGCCAGGAACTGGAAACCCAGCGTGAACAGCAAATCAAAGCGCTCGAAAAGATTGCAGGCCTCACTCAGGAGGATGCGAAAGAGCAGATGCTGGAAACCATCCGTGCAACCGCCCAAACCGAAGCCCTCCAGGTGGCCAAGAATATTCTGGACGAAGCCAAGGTGAGTGCCACGCGTGATGCCAAGCGTATCGTGCTTCAAACCATCCAGCGTACCGCTGCTGAAGAAGCCATTGACAATACGGTTACAGCGGTTGCCATTGAGAACGACGAAATCAAGGGCCGTATTATCGGTCGCGAAGGCAGAAACATCAAGGCATTTGAAGCCGCTACCGGCGTGGAAATCGTGATTGACGACACCCCGGAAATGGTGATGCTGAGCTGTTTCGACAGCGTGCGCCGGGAGGTAGCCCGCCTGGCCCTGCAGCGCCTCATCGCCGACGGCCGTGTGCACCCTGCCCGCATCGAAGAGGTGGTTGAAAAAACCCGCCGCGAAATTGAGGAAGAGGTACTGGCCTGGGGTGAACGCACCGTGATTGACTTGGGCATCAGCGGCCTGCACCCCGAGCTGATTCGCTATGTGGGGCGTATGCGCTTCCGCGCTTCTTACGGACAGAATCTGCTGAAGCACAGCCGTGAAGTAGCACGCCTTTGCGCCACCATGGCTGCCGAAATGGGCCTCAACCCCAAAATGGCTAAACGCGCCGGACTGCTTCACGACATTGGCAAAGTGCCAGACTTCGACGAGGAAACCCCGCACGCGCTGCTCAGCATGAAGCTGTGTGAGAAATACGGTGAACATGCCGACATCTGCAACGCCGTAGGCGCGCACCACGATGAAATTGAAATGAAAACGCTCATCGCACCTATTGTGCAGGCTTGTGATGCCATCAGTGGATCACGTCCGGGTGCACGCCGTGCCGATGAATCGTATATGAAGCGCATCAGCGAAATGGAAACCATGGCACTGGGGTATCCGGGTGTGGAGAGTTCCTTCGCCATCCAGGCCGGTCGAGAGTTGCGTGTAATCCTCAACGCCGACAAGGTTACGGATGAACAGGCCGATACCATTGCCTTCGACCTATCGCAGCGCATTACCAAGGAGATGAAGTTCCCTGGTCAGATTAAAATTACCGTTATTCGGGAAAAGCGCTCCGTAGGTTTCGCTAAATAAGCGGCTGATGGAACGGCTGCTGGTGTACTGGAATCCTAAGGCAGGCGGCGGTAAATCCGTCCGTGTGCACCGTCTGGTATGCAGCATCCTCGAAGCGGAACATCTTACGTATACCTCAACAGAACGGGCTGCAGATGCAGCCCGTTTTGCTGAGGAAGGTCCCTGCACCATCATCGCCATTGGCGGCGACGGAACCTTTAACTTCCTGATCAATCACCTGCCACTGCGCGAGGATGTAATCCTGCTGCCCATTTCCGCCGGTTCCGGCAACGACCTGGCGCGCATGCTGCATGAGTCCATGAACCCGCGCAGTCAGCTGCTGGCAGCCCTGCGCAAACCTCAATTACGCAGCCTGGATGTATGGTCTGTAAACAAGCGATTGTTTCTGGAAGCATGCGGTATGGGTTTCGACGGCATGGTGGCCTCTAAAGCCGCTGCGCTGGCCCGTTGGTTCCCTTCCCCTTTGCGTTACAGCCTCACCGTTGCCCGGCGCATCTTCACCGCTAAATCCTTTCCTGCACGTGTGGTGGCCGATGGAACAGAAGTATGGAATGGTCCCTTGTTTATGGCGTCAATAGGCAATGGAATTTTTGCGGGCGGCGGCTATAAACTGTGGCCACAGGCCCAGGTTGACGACGGGAAGATGGATGTACTCCTGGTCGGAAAAATCAACCTCGTCCAGCGCCTGTTGTACGTAATGCTGGTGCGCAGCGGCGCCCATGTAAGGCTGCGCGTTACCCGGTACTTCACCGCAAAGAACTTTGAACTGCACAGCAGCCAGCCTTTGCAGGTCCATACCGACGGAGAACCGATGGAAGGACAGCAGTTCAGGCTGCAACACCAAGGACGTATTGGATGCATAGTTACGCGGACATTTTAACACCTCGAAAGAATCCGAAGTCCTTTTGAAGCTGTTGAAGTGCTGCAAAGGTCAGTGAGCAGGTTTGAATCCTCTGGGGCTGATTATTTGCCTAGGAACCTTGGCACTGCGACAACTTTCTTGCGGTATGAGGGAGTGAACTGTTCCATTCAATGATCAAATTCTTAATTTGCTGCATCATGCAATACGACTATTTCGAACGCATTGATCCTGAGCGTCATGATGCTTTTCTTTCTCTGTACCAAGCGGTGAAGGAGCACCTGCCTGAAGGATTTATGGAACACGAAGGTCCTTACGGCATCAACTTCTCTGTGCCGCTGGAAACCTATCCCCAGGGATACCACTGTGACCCTAAACAACCCTTGCCATTTATCACCCTTGCCGCGCAGAAGAGCCATTTAGCCCTTTATCACATGGGCGTTTATGCCCAAAAAGACCTTCTGGACTGGTTTACCACTGCATATCAGGAGCAGTATAAGCGCAAACCCGATATGGGGAAGAGTTGCATTCGCATGAAAAAATACAACGATTTGCCCCTGGAACTCATCGGAACATTATGCAGTAAAATGACTCCCGAAGCATGGATTGCCTGCTATGAAGCCGCATTTAGAAGTGGTGGTGGCAATAAATAAACGAACCTGCTCGTCGCCAGACCTGTCCAATTTGTGTGGTTGGGATAATTCTGGTATGCTCGGCGGCCTGTTCCCGTGGACCGTTGCTATGAACAATGCGCAACCTGCTGAAGGTTGCGAAGTTCATTCAAGGCTGCTGCTCGCCCTCAAGGTTGTCGCACAGCGCAGCAGGCGGCACCGAAACTGTTGAAGGTGCTGTTGCCGGAGCGCTTTTGCCTTTTTTCGCAGCAGGAGCAGTTTGAGGAGCGGCGGGCGCCGGAACAGCGGCAGCGGTTGCCTGTGCCGGTTTTCCGGGGGTATAGGTGTTTTTTTCGCGCAGCTCAAGCAGGATTTCAAAAGTGCTTTTGCCCAAACATTCCCGGAGGGCGGCTTCACGTAGTTCCACAGCCCTCTGCTGTGCCTTCAGACGGGTATTGGCATCCCATGCTGCACAGAGTGCGAAGGAATCCAAAAAGGCGCTGTTCAGGTTCAACAGGCATTCAATGCGTGAACTTTCCAGTCCAGAGATGTTGTTGTACATCCATTCCACATTCAGTTTGGCGCGGGCTTCCGTACCTAGCTTAACCATTGCAGATTCCGGAGTAGCCACCACAGGAGGTGCGGCCATAGGAACCACGTCATCCTGGCAATATGCCCAGGCGGGAGCCAACATCAGTAAGGCGGTGAGAAGCATTTTATTCATAAAGCAATAATAAGGGAAAGTTCCTAAACGACGGAAGCCTGCAGCCCCAAGGAACGGCGGTAACGTGCGAAGAACCTGCTTCAGAAACCGGTCAGGAGTGTTCAGCTTGCCAGCATGAAGCGAAGCGGGATAGGCAGCCGTGCACGCCAAAACTGCTCGTTGTGGCCGGTGCCAGGGAAGAATCGGCTTTGCCATTGGCCAGGTAACAGTTGCCGTACTAAAATTTGATTGGCTTTTTGCTGCCAGAGAGGATATAAGCGGTCAAGTTGCTGGTCGCCGCAGTCGAAGTAAATGCGCGAGCCATATTTCTGCAGGGTTTTAGATCTGCTTTTCAGGTAGGAGAGAAAGGATTCCGGTATTTCCGGATAGGCGTATCTGATGCTTCCCGGCCAATGAGTTGAAAGGCAGGCCGCTGCACCAAAAACCTGCGGATATTCGCAGAGCGCATACATGGAAATCAATCCGCCAAAGCTGGATCCTGCAATCATGGTATGTTTCCTGTCGGCGAGGGTTCTGAAGCGGCGGTCAATATCCGGTTTCAGGATGTTGACAATGAACTGAAGGTATTGGTTTGAAATGGGAGGTCCGCCAAACTCCGCGCTGATGCTGTCGCGGATGGACCTGGGAAGGGCGTCATAGCAGGCCTGCGGGCCATATTCCCTGCGCCGTTGCGGACTGTTCCAGATGCCCACCACAATGCAGGGCGGCAACATGGAGTCGAGGAATACCTCATCAACACCCCATTCTTTTCCGCCATAGGAAAGACGACCGTCAAATAGATTTTGCCCATCGTGCATATACAATACGGGGAAATGCTGCTGTGGATTTTGTTCATATTGTGGAGGCAGCCATACATCTATAGGTCGCGGAGGTAGATTTACGGTATGGCAACTGTCAATCCGGATGAGTTTCCCTCCGGAAGGAATGGGCAACGCCTGACCATACAAACCTGTACTTCCGATGAAAAAAAGGATCATAAAGAGAACACATACGCACATGTTTAATCGTAAGATCGTAAAAGAGGGCATGTTGATCATCATAGCGTAATGTGTTGGATATTCATTCGAATTTCGTTACAATTGAAATTATTCAACGCAATGAACTACAAACTTCCTACCCTTTTTGCTGCATTTGCAGTTTTAACCAACTTGGTGGCACAGGCGCCGAACGGGTTCAACTATCAGGCAGCCTTGCGGAACAATTCCGGCACGGCACTGGCCAATCAAAGCGTCAGCCTGCGCTTCACCATACGCGACGGCGGTGTTGCCGGAACCATTCTTTTCCAGGAAACGCATAATAAAACCACCAATGCGCAAGGAATGGTTTCCTGTATTGTTGGAGCGGGAAGCCTAACCCAAGGGGGCTATCCAACAGGGATACAATGGGGTACTGGTGTAAAATTTCTTCAGGTGGAGGCTGACCCTGCGGGCGGCTCGGCATATTCAGAAATCAGCAATGCGCAGGTGATGGCTGTTCCCTACAGCAACTTTGCGGGAACGGCGGGTGCTTTATCGCCTTCGGCCAGCATCACACCTGCGCAGATTCAATCGGGTGGCGCGAGCAACGGCCAGGTGCTGAAGTGGAACGGCAGCGCATGGGTGCCGGGAAGTGCAGGCGGCAGTTCCGGTACGGTGCCGCTCACCCAGCTGGAGCAGGGTTCGGCTACAAACGGCCAGATTATTCGCTGGAACGGCACCAACTGGGTTCCCTCTAATGACGGTCCCAACAGCCTGGCGCCTTCACAACTAACCCAAGACGGAGCATCCAACGGGCAATATTTGAAATGGAACGGTACGAACTGGGTGCCTGCTTCGGTGAGCATCAGCAGTCTGGCACCATCTCAACTTACACAGGAGGGCGCCACCAACGGACAGGTGTTGAAATGGAATGGCACCAATTGGGTTCCTTCAACCGATAACAATACCGTATTGACCGGAGGCACCGGAATTACCATCAGCAGCGGTGCCATCAACAGTGTATGGACCAGCAACGGCAACAATATCCACAACAACAATACCGGCAATGTGGGCATTGGAACTACGTCGCCTGCTTCGGTGCTGGATGTTTACCAGTCAACCGGAAATGCAGAAATACGCGCAAATTCAGGTTCATCAAGCGGTTATGCAGGCGTTAAGCTCGGCGGCTCTGGTGCTGCGGTTGACCTGTTTCGTTACGGCGCATCAGCAACCGGAACTGTATTGGGCTGGCCGGGTAAAAATCTTGGTATCCTGAACAACAGCAATACAGGTTCACTGATGCTGAATGCCGCTGATTCCCTCGGTTTTGCCACTGCTGCCACGGAGCACATGCGCATTACCTCCCGAGGCGTAGCGATTGGTGGCACCTATCCTTTGGGTAAACTACATGTAAAGGGCAATGGACGCGGAATCATTGATATTCCCCAATCTGCATATTTTTTCAGCACCCCCATTTACGGTGTAGGTGATACTACAGCAACAGGTACGGCCATGCCCGGAATTCTTGGCTATGGACGAGGCTCTTCCTCCTTTAATGCAGGTGTTGCCGGCGTTGCTGGTAATTCAGGCACCTTTAATGTTGGCGGTCTGTTTGAATCCACGGCCCCCGGTATTGTCGGGAAAAGGAATTACGGTATTTATAACTCGGTTACCAGCGGGTATGTGTTCGGCGTGGGTATGTTCACCGGGTTTACGGCAACTACCAATTCCACCAACGGAAACTATGGATTGTATACCGCAATCTCCGGAACTGCTGCTGCCACAAGTATGGCTGGTTACTTTGACGCCTCGCCAACGAATTCTGCAAGCAGCAATTACGGCATCTATGCTTCGGCTGCTAATGGTGGAACCAACTATGCCGGTTATTTCAGCGGGAATGTTACCGTAGTAGGAACCCTCAGTAAATCAGGTGGTACCTTCCAAATTGATCATCCGCAGGATCCTGAAAATAAATACCTCATCCACAGTTTTGTGGAAAGTCCGGACATGATGAACATTTACAACGGAAACATCACTACCGATGCTCAGGGCTATGCTACCGTGCAGATGCCTGATTACTTTCAGTCGCTGAACATGGAGTTCCGCTACCAGCTTACCGTAATGGGCGCTGATTTTGCACAGGCTATCGTTGCAGAGAAAATCACAGACAACCATTTTAAAATCCGCACAGACAAGCCCAATACCGAAGTAAGCTGGCAGGTTACCGGCGTGCGTAATGACCCCTGGGCACAGGCCAACAGGTTTATACCAGAGCGCGCCAAGGAACCCAACGCCAAGGGTAAATACCTGCATCCGGAATTGTACGGACAGCCGGCAAGCAAGGGAATTCACTACCAGAATAATAGTGGCATTGCTGCTCCGGCAGTGAAAACAGGTCGATGATGAAGCACTTAACCGTCATAGTGGCCTTGTTATTTCAGGCATCACTGTTACATGCCCAGGTGCTTGAACGGCATATCATTGCACCCGGTGGAGCATCATTCAGCGGGGCATTCGCAGCAGATTGGACCATGGGTGAAACTGTGGTACAGTCTGCTGTGTTGAATGGAACACAGATTCAGCAGGGATACCAACAGCCTTTGCCTGCCTCCGGATCCGGAGTAATCCGTTTTTCCGACAGGGGTGTGCTTATGTATCCGAATCCCGGCAGCAACCTTCTGTTTCTTGAGTGCAAGGGAATTCCTTTTAACTGCAGCGTGGAAGTGTTCAACATAACGGGGGAAAGGCTGTACCAACGTTCATGGAACACCGGCATGCCCTGTAAACTAGATCTGGGCAGTGTGCCTCCCGGCAGCTACCAGGTTAGGATTACAAGCGAAATAACCAGATTTTCCGCTACCTGGATAAAGGTCTGAACAGCGGGCCTTGGAGTAGAATGCCGGCCATGCGCGGGGATTTTACAGTTGGCCGGAGTTGCGCTTCTTCATCAGTGAATCAATCAGCGCAGCCTGGCTGTTCAGCAGGTTGTGCAGTGTTTTGATTTGCTCCACCAGCATCCTTCTTTCCTCTTCGTTCAGAGCATAGTTGTGCACAATGCCGTTGGGCGCAGAGCTGTTCATGGTGTTGATATTGAATACAATGCTGTCGTCGTATTTCAGGATATCCAAAGCCGAAATATCCAGTACGCGTGCTATCTTTTCAAGCCGGTCCAGTGATAAAGAAGATTCTCCACGCTCAATCTTCCCATAACCGTTGGTGCTTAATCCCAATTCCCGCGCTACGGATTCCTGCTTTTTCCCTTTTAGTTCCCGTATGCGTTTGAGTCTATCTCCAATTTTAACATAAGCGATTTGTTTTAGAAGTTCATCTTGAGTTTCCATAAACACAAATATATTCTTCGTGCTGCAATGAACAATTCAAAAAACAACCCTGGGTGTAGGTGAACTACACTTTTAGGGAGGATTTCCCTGAAAATCAACGGATTAGAAACGTCGCTGTTCGTTGGACCAAGGGGGCAGCATCAGTAAGCCAGTACCGGGCTGAGCCAGCGTTCGGCTTCTTCCATGGTCCAGCCTTTGCGGGCGGCATAATCCTGAACCTGATCCTTGCCGATTTTCCCCAAGCCGAAATAGCGTGCTTCGGGATGGGCGAAATACCAGCCACTAACGGCCGCTGCGGGCATCATGGCCATGCTTTCGGTGAGTTGAATGCCACATACTTCTTCGGCTTTCAGCAGGGAGAACAGGGTCGCTTTTTCCGTATGTTCCGGGCAGGCCGGGTATCCTGGAGCGGGGCGAATGCCGCGGTAACGTTCCCTAATCAGCTCTTGGTTGTTGAGCTGTTCAGCGGGGGCATAGGCCCAGAACTCCCTGCGTACGCGCCGGTGCAGGGTTTCCGCGAAACTTTCTGCGAGGCGGTCGGCCAGGGCCTTTACCAGGATGCTGTGGTAATCGTCGTGTTCGGCTTCATACACAGCCACCAGCTTGTCCAGTCCTATTCCTGCCGTTACGGCAAAGCCTCCCAGGTAATCGCCCTCGGGAGCCATAAAGTCGGCCAGGCTCAGGTTGGGAACGCCGTTGCTCATTTTTCGCTGTTGGCGCAGGAAGTGGAAGTCGGCAAGTTTTTGATCGGGATGTTGCGGGTTGAAAACAGCCACATCTTCGCCCTGGCGTTGCGCAGGCAGGATAAAGAAACAGCCGTTGGCCTGCAGCTTCTTGCCGGCGATAAGTTCATCCAGCACTCGGTTAGCGTCGTCAAACAGCTTGCGTGCTTCATCACCCACCACCGGGTCTTGCAGTATTTCAGGGTATTTTCCGGCCAGTTCCCAGGTTTGGAAAAAGGGCGTCCAGTCTATGGTTTCGCGCAACTCTTCCAGGGGGTAGTTGTTCAACACCATTGTACCCGTAAAAGCGGGAACGGCTCGGTTTTGATCGCTGAAGTCTGCATTCAGCTGCATTTTTTTAGCCTCTTCAAAGCTCAGCAGGTTTTTATCTTCCTGTCGGCGGGCATGTTCTTCGGCGAGTTTGGTATATTCAGCTTTGATGTTGCCGGAGAAAGCCGCTTGCTGTTCATCGCTGAGCAGGCTGCCAGCCACGGGTACACTGCGGCTGGCGTCGAGCACATGCACTACGGAGCCGCTGTATTTCGGAGCAATTTTCACGGCGGTATGCACCCTGCTGGTGGTAGCCCCACCGATGAGCAGTGGTTGTTTCATCCCCCAACGTTCCATCTCAGAAGCCACATAGACCATTTCGTCCAGGCTGGGGGTAATCAGTCCGCTGAGTCCAATCAGGTCGGCGCCCCAGTCGCGGGCCTCCTGAAGGATGCGCTCGGCAGGCACCATCACGCCGATGTCTTTTATTTCATAGTTGTTGCAGGCCAGCACCACACCCACGATGTTTTTGCCGATATCGTGCACATCGCCTTTTACCGTTGCCATCAGGATTTTACCTTTCCCTTTGCTGACCGTGCCGGTTTCGGCCATAGCGGCATCTTTGGCGGCCTGCAGGAAGGGTTCCAGGTAGGCTACCGCTTTTTTCATCACGCGGGCACTTTTCACCACCTGGGGAAGGAACATTTTACCTTCTCCGAACAGGTCGCCCACCACGTTCATTCCAGCCATCAAAGGACCTTCAATCACCTGCAGGGGAGCGCCATATTGCCGGCGCGCCTCTTCAGTATCTGTTTCAACAAAGGCGTCAATACCTTTAATCAGCGCATGTTTCAGGCGTTCTTCTACCGGAAGGCTGCGCCATACGAGGTCTTCCGTTTTCTCTTCTTTCTTCCCCTTGAAGGAATCGGCCATGCCCACCAGGCGTTCGGTGGCATCGGGTTTGCGGTTCAGAAGTACATCTTCAACCGCTTCGAGCAGGTTTTTAGGAATGGCTTCGTAAACCTCAATCATGCCAGCATTTACAATGCCCATATCAAGACCTGCGCGGATGGCGTGATACAGAAATGCACTGTGCATAGCCTCGCGCACGATGTCGTTGCCGCGGAAGCTGAAGGAGATATTGGAAACCCCTCCGGAAACCCGGGCATAGGGAAGGTTTTGCTTGATCCAGGCCGTAGCGCGGATGAAGTCTACCGCGTAGTTGTTGTGCTCATCTATGCCTGTTGCAACGGTGAGGATGTTGGGGTCGAAGATGATATCCCAGGCTGGAAAATGCAGCTGTTCGGTGAGTATTTTATAGCTGCGCGTGCAAATTTCCACGCGGCGTTCGAAGCTGTCGGCCTGACCTTGTTCATCGAAGGCCATCACCACCACGGCAGCACCGTATCGGCGAACCAGGGTAGCACGACGGATAAATTCCGCCTCGCCATCTTTCAGGCTGATGGAATTGACAATGCCCTTGCCTTGCAGGCACTTCAAGCCGGCTTCCAACACCTCCCATTTGGAGCTGTCCACCATCACCGGAACCCTGCTGATATCCGGCTCGGCGGCCAGCAGGTTCAAAAAGATGGTCATGGCCTGAACACCGTCCAGCATGCCCTCGTCCATGTTCACGTCCAGCACCTGGGCGCCGTTGTCCACCTGTTGTCTGGCCACATCCAGTGCAGCATTGTAGTCGCCGGCCAGAATCAGCTTGGCAAACTTCCTGCTGCCGGTAACATTGGTGCGCTCACCAATATTCACAAAATTGGTTTGCGGCGTCAGCACGAATGGTTCCAAACCGCTCAAACGCAGATATGGGAGGATAAGGTTGTTTTCTGAAGAAGTAGATTCCATGCCTAAGCGGCAAAGTTCGGTAATGCGCGGCAATGTTTGCTATTCCAGTATTACGGCCCGGCTTTCGTACTTTCGCAGTCAACTTTTTGACACTATTTGCATTATGAGCTGTTCCTCATGTGGTACTAAAGGAGGCGGCTGTTCGCCCAAAGGATGTCGCAACAACGGCACCTGCGGCACGGATGGCTGCAATAAATTGAATGTTTACGACTGGCTGAAGGACATGGAGCTTCCCGAAGATTATGTGCCCTTCAACATCGTTGAAGTGCGCTTTAAGGGAAGCCGCAAGGAGTTTTACCGGAATGTAGGTCAACTGCCGTTGTACGCCGGCGATTATGTGCTGGTGGAAGCCGCGCATGGCTTTGATATCGGCATGGTCTCGCTGAAAGGTGAACTGGTACGCCTCCAACTGAAAAAGTACGGTGTAGAGGAAAATCATCCGGAGATGCGCAACATTACGCGTGTTCCGGGCGAGCGTGAGTTGCAGCGCTTTCAGGAGTTAAAGGATCTGGAAAACGAAACCCTGGAGACGGCCCGTGGCATCAGCATGGAGCTGAAACTGGCCATGAAGATCAGCGACATGGAGTACCAGGCCGATGGCAAAAAGGCTACTTTTTTTTATACTGCCGAGCAGCGGGTAGATTTCAGGGAACTCATTCGACGCTATGCTGAAACCTTCAAGGTGAAAATAGAGATGCGGCATATTGGCTATCGTCAAGAGGCCTCGCGCTTGGGCGGTGTAGGTTCCTGCGGAAGAGAATTGTGCTGCAGCACCTGGCTTACCGACTTCCGTCAGGTGAATGTAACAGCGGCGCGCTATCAAAACCTGAGCATCAATACGCTGAAGCTCAGCGGGCAGTGCGGAAGGCTGAAATGCTGTCTGAACTTTGAGCTTGACAATTACATGGAAGCCTTGAGTGAGTTTCCCAAGGCCAAAACCATACGCCTGGATACCGTAAATGGACAGGCCTTATCACAAAAAACCGATGTGCTGAAGCGCATGATCTGGTTCTGTTATGAAGAAGATCAGAACTGGGTGGCACTTCCGGTGCAAAAGGTGCGCGAGCTGATGGATGCAAATGGACGTGGCGAGAAGGTTGCTGCGCTGAGTGATCTGGCACCTGCCGCGGCCGTCCTGGAGCGTGTTAGTGCAGCCGGTGATGACCGCGGTGCCGAAGATGATGATGCAGCGCTCGAAAAAGCCGTGCGCGAGCAACTTTCCCGCAAGGAAAAAGACAAGAGAAACCAGAAAGGCCGGGGAGGAGATCGCCAGGGACGGCGGGATGTCAGGTCGGACAGAAATGTAAAGCCGGATAACAATCAGCCTCCACGGGATAATAACCAGCCGCGCCGCGACAACAGGCCACCGCGCGACAACAGGCCGGAAAGGAATGCAAGAACGGATGGCAATCAGCCACCGCGCGACAATCAGCCACGCCGCGACAACAGGCCACCGCGCGACAACAGGCCGGATAGGAATGCAAGAACGGATGGCAATCAGCCACCGCGCGACAATCAGCCTCCACGGGATAACCAGCCTCGCCGTGACAACAGGCCACCGCGCGACAACAGGCCACCGCGCGACAATCAGCCGCGAAGGGACAACCGGCCGGACAGAAATATAAAAGGGGGCAACAACCAGCCTCCTCTGGACAATCAACCACCCAAAACGCCTGAATCATGAGCCGCGGAGCGGTAGTCATCAGCGGGTCGGGCAGCGGTATAGGCAGGGCCATGGCGCTGCAACTTGCCGAAGAGGGCTGGCAATGCCTGCTGCTGGGCCGCCGTGAGGAAGCCTTGCAGGAAACGCTGGCCTTACTCACTGGCACTGGCCATGCACTGGCCAGCGGAGATGTGCGCGACAGGGTCGTGATGCAGCAGATAGCGGCAAGATGGTCAGGTATACCTATCAGAGCCTTGGTAGCCAATGCCGGGCTGGGTGGTGAGAACCACTACGGCGAAGACGACCGCTGGGAAGACATCATCAGCACCAACCTCACTGGTTCCTATGAATTTGTGCAGGCTTTCCTGCCGCACCTGTGCTCGGATGCTACTTCACCTGCGCACATCCTGTTCACCAGCAGTGTGCTTGCCCGTCTTGGCGTAGCCGGATATACCGCCTATTGCGCCAGCAAGGCAGGCCTATTGGGTCTTATGCGCAGCTGGGCTGTGGAACTGGCTCCACGCAACATCCTGGTGAATGCCATCTGTCCGGGTTGGGTGGAAACGGATATGTCGCGCGCGGGTTTGGAAGGGTTGGCTGAGCATCTGGGCATTACGGTGGAAGCTTTTCACGACATAGCCATGAAATCAGTACCGCTGGGTCGTATGAGCAAACCTGAAGAAATTGCCGAACTCACAGCATACCTGTTGAAACAACGCAGCATCACAGGGCAAACGCTGGACATCAATGGCGGCAGCGTAATGAACAGCTGATATGATGCTGCATGTAATGAAAAGGGAAAGCAGCGATGAAGTTCCGGTATATTGTGTTTCTTGGTATCATCTTATGCACCCGGAACGCAGCAACGCAGAATCCGTCCGGCAGTGCAGACAGCATACTTATGCTGCAATACCCCGCTCGCATTATGGGGATGGTTCGCTGGTTCCAGGGCGAACTCCGGAATGCAGATGGAAGCTTTAAGGCTGCCGATCTGGCCGGACGAAAGGCGGTAATTACCCGGTTTCAGCAGGTCGCGATACGCGCGGGCGATCCTAAAGCAGCCTTGTTTGCCCGTGTAACCCTGCACTCCCATGTGCTGCTGGATACTTCTGCACCTGTTTCTGCAGCAATACGGAATGCCGACCACATTGCATCAATGGCCAGGAGGCTTGACTTTCCCTACGCGGAAGCCCAGGCTTACCAGGAATTGTCTTTTTTCTTCGGAAGGAAGCAACAGGCTGTAAGGCAGATTTATTACGCACTGAAGTCTTTTGATATATATCAACCGCTTTCAGTGGATCACTATCCATTCAAGAAATACGCCCTTTACAGCCTTGCCCTCGCATACCATAGGCTCTCCAATCACACCGAAGCGAAAAAATATGCTCTGCTGGCAACGCGCACCGATGGCGGCAACAAATGGGATGACTTGTACCTGAAACACCTGATGGGCGTTATTTACAGAGAAGAGTCTTCCTGGCAGGAAGCCCGGAAATGCTTTCAAGAAAACTATCAGCGTTCATTGATGCTGGGTTCTTCGAAATGGCTTGCCATTTCCTCCGGGCATTTGGGCATTATATATGCCCGAACAGGGCAAAGAGCCTTGGCTTTTGATTTTTTGCACCGTGCGGCAGACAGTTGTTCCGCCCTTGGCATTTTGGACAATGCCGTTATGTTCAGGTTGGAAATGGCAAGATTTCTTGAGGAAGAAGGTGATTACGTGGCTTTGGACAAGTTACTGAAGTCAGGATTGAAGGAAGACCTACTGCGCGCAGGTACCCATGCCCAGATGGCTGAGTATTTCAGGCGTGCATCACAGCTGGCCAGGTCCGAAGGAAACTTGTCTGCTGCGCTTATCTGCAGGGATTCTCTGGAATTCTACATGGCTTTGGCCGAACACGAAAAAAACCTTCTTGCCATCGCCCAGGTGCATGTACAATTGGGGCAAGAACGATTTAGCAGCATGCTGCAAATTGAACGATTGAGCAGCAAGAACAGGCAACTCCGGTGGATGCTGCTCTCGGGTCTGGCTATGGCGGCCCTGATACTCCTTGTTTACTCCCAGCAACGAAAGAAGAAAAGTGCGGAGCGGCGTGCCTCTTTTGCCGAACTGGAAAGGGAAAAGGTACACCTTGAACTGAAAAAGGCGCGCTTGCGCCTGGATGAGTTTATGCTAACCCTTCAGCATAAGAATATAGAGATTGATCAACTCCGACAGGAAAGGATGGGGTATTTGCATCGGCAAGTAATCCCTGCTGAAGCCCCAATGGATGAAGCATTGCGGCGTAACCCGATTATTACGGAACAGGATTGGCAGAAATTCATGGAATTGTTTGAGGGTACCTATCCGGGCTACCTGCGTGAGTTAAAACTCATTGTTCCCGATATTACGGCTGCAGAACTTCGCTTCCTGGCGTTAAGCCGCCTGCAACTCAGCACCCGTGAAATGGCGGCCTTGCTGGGTGTAGGAGAATCTGCCGTCAGGTCTGTGAAATCGAGGTTGCGCAAGAAATTACCTCCGGGCGCCGTGGACTGAGTGTTTGTTGCAACGATTTTGCAACGGCCCGACGGCGCAACACTGCGCATATTTCCCCCATCTTTGACTTATGAAATCTTTGACCTGCACATTCCTCTTTGCCTTGCTGGGATTAACGGCAGATTTACCCGCACAGCCACCAGCCGGGTCGGTGCCGGCGAAGCCGAACATCATATATTACGCCGGAGGCAGTTGCACCTTCTATGATATCAACAACAATGTGCTGCTCTCGGTAAATGCTGCCGAGGCAAGCTGGTCCGCTTCGCCGGCGAGGGCAGCCTGGGTAGTGGTAAATCCGACCAGCGGAGGGTATTATGAGTTTCCCAACTATTCCGCGAATGCGCCTACCTGCAACCTGCGGCAATACCTGCAGCCTTTCTGGAAAAGCGATACCATATTCAACGAGCTGGTGCTGCTGAATGGGGTGAACGCTAAGGCAAGCCTGATGTATAAACCTACAAAAGTCCTTTCCGTTACCAATTACGATTTCTCGCAGGTTTATCAGGCAGGAACGGATTATGCTGTTAGCGGCAGGGTCATCACCCAGCTGAGTACCGCCGTTTCCGCCACCGTAGAGCTGAAAGTAGGCCAGAACAAACTGCTGAATACCAAACCCACATCATGGACCTGCGTTACCTATATCCCTGACCGCAGCGACTGGCGCAGCGATGCCCTGCTGGCTTCAAAAGGAAACCTGCTGCCTAAAACCCTTGCAAAGCTGAAGGCCAAACAATCGTTGGTGGTGCAGGCCTACGGGATGAGCATCACCGCCGGTCTGAACGTGAGCGGCTTTGCGGGCGATACCAAGAATTTCCCTGTGACCAAGCCTTATATGCACAGTTATGTGGATTTGTTCTGTGATGAACTGAGCAGGAAATACGGCTCTTCCATTACCAACATCAACGGATCCTGTGGGGGCAAAACTGCTGCCTGGGTGGATCAGTACTGTCAGGCCATGGTGAACCCCAATAAGCCCGACCTGGTGCTGCTGGATATGGGCATGAATGACATCTGGGGAACAGCAGCGGCATCCTTCCGCAGCAGTATGGCCTCCGCCATCCAGAAAATAAAAGCCGATTGTCCGGACGCTGAGTTTATCCTGATTGGCAACATGCTGCCCGACGTAAACGGCACCGGCGCGCCATCCACCGGCGCCACCGCCATGTACGGCTTCCTTACAGAACTCAAGGGTCTTGAAGCAAACGGTGTCGCCCTTTTTGACATGACCACCCTTAGCGATACCATATACCGTAGAAAGGGCGTTGTTCACTGCACTTCCAATGCGCTGCACCCCAATGATTATCTGGCACGCTGGTATGCCCATGGCCTGATGCAGTTGATACAGGAACCCGCCGCAGCAACGGCAAAAACCTATTACGTGAACACCACAGGCAACAATACCGACGGCCTGAGCATTGCCACTGCCTGGACATCGCTCGATAAAGTAAACACAGCCGTTTTCAACCCCGGCGACCGCGTGTTGTTTGAAGGAGGAAAAACCTTCACCGGCAATATTGTGCTGGATCAGGCCGATGGCAACAGTGCGGCCAATCCTATTCTTTTTGGCACTTATGGAAGCGGAAAGACTACCATTAAAACAACGTTAACCTCCCTGTGTGGGTTCAAGGCCTCCAATACTCAGGGCATTGTGCTTCAGAACCTGATCTTCACCGGACCGGGCACCGGTACCCAGAAGAATATAGACGGCATTCAATTCTATACCAATAAAAGCTCCGGTTACCTCAGCAACATACAGCTGAAGCAGGTTGAAGTGAGCGGATTTGGTTTCTGCGGTATCCAGTTTATGTCGGAATGGAACAATACCGTGAAAGGCGGATTCCGCGATGTTTGGCTCGACAGCTGCTCTGTGCACCACTGTCGTGAAAACGGAATCGTATCCATCGGATATGATGACCAATCGCTTCAATATTATCAGCATTTTAATTTCCGCATCACCAACACTAAAGTATACAACATCACCGGCTATGCTGCGTCTATGCACAAGGGCAGCGGCATCGTGCTTTCTCAGGTTGACTCGGTGTTGATTGAGCGCTGCGAGGCATATGAAAACGGCAGTGGCAATACAGCCTGCGGCGGTCCCGGGGGAATTTGGGTATGGTCGGCCAACAGAGTAAGAATCCAGTTCTGCGAAAGCCACCATAACCGTTCAGGCAGCGGTGCCGGATGTGATGGGCTTGGTTTTGACCTTGACGGAGGTGTAACCAACTCCATCCTGCAATACAATTATGCCCACGATAATGACGGAGCCGGATACCTGCTTGGCAATTTTCGCGGAGCCCGACCCTGGGGGAACAACATTGTCCGATACAACATCAGCGTGAACGATGCGCGAACTAATATGAGTCCCATTACCTTGTTCACCGCGCCGGGCACCACTTGGGATGGTTTGCAGTTTTACCACAATACCGTGCATGTAACACCCGCCGCAGGTAACAAAACTCCTGAATTCTCGGTGTTCCAGATGACCGATTTCGGCAGCAGCATGGCTAATGTGGCTTGCTACAACAACATATTGTCTTCCACCGGTGGAATCAGGATGATTCATGTGCCGGCCACCTTCACGGGGCAGAATCCGAAGTTCATGGGCAACCTTTATTGGGGTTCAGGATCGGCAGCCAGTTTTTTCTACGGAAGCGCCCGCGCCTCGCTGGCAGATTTCCGTGCAGCAGGTGTATATTGTGAAAAGAACGGCGCAGTGAATACGGGGATGGAAGGCGACCCTATGCTGAGCAATGTTTCCAAACAACCGCCTACGGTGGCTCCGTTGGCCCCGCAAACGCTGGATGCGTTCAGGCTTCAGGCCGGTAGCCCTGCGCTGAATGCTGCCCTGGACCTGAAGCAGTTTTCTGGCATACAGGCTGGCTCCCGCGATTTCTTCGGAAATCAGATTCCACAGGGAAGTGCCGCTGATATTGGCGCACATGAGTTGCCACAAGGTTTGGGTACAGCGCACATGGCCCGCCTCAATTCCTGTTTTCAGGTATTTCCCAATCCTGCAGGAACCATGATAAACCTGGACTTCAAGGGCCCGCTTCATGCCCGGGAAGGAAATGTGCTGCTGGCCGATGCTTCCGGAAGAACCATCGCCGTCTATCCTGCAGGAACCCGCAGTATAGATATACAGAAACTGAATCCCGGTATCTACCTGTTTATCATTCCTCTGGATGGAATTGCACAGCGGATTTCATGGATGAAGTTATAAATCAGGCCTGAACCGTTTTTATGCCGCATTAAACTTATGTATCTGCGGTGCTTCTAATTGATTAACTTGCGTATGATGAACCTGAAAAAGTTCCTGCCGGTTCTGAGCCTCAGCTTATTACCGGCTGATCCCCTCGCGGCACATAATCCCACCTGGACTGATGGTATTGCCTGCATCATCTATTCGCATTGCACCAGCTGCCACAACCCGAAAGGGATAGCACCCTTTTCGCTTGCCACCTATAACGATGTATATCAGAACCGCTACGCCGTAGCGGCTTCGGTTCAGGCGGGCAGCATGCCGCCCTTTCCGCCTTCGCAGAAAAAACAGCGCTATGCGCATGCCAACACGCTCAGCAATCATGAAGTGAAGGAAATTGCCGACTGGGTGAACAACTTCGCTCCGCTGGGTGATGCCAACGCCATCCCAACCCCCCCGGCATATAATTCCGGTTACAGCCTGTCAAACCCCGACAAGGTGTTGAAAATCCCCACCTACACGGTGAACACCACCAAAGACTTGTATCGCTGCTTTGTGCTTCCCTTGAACAACAACAGCGCACAGTTCATCCGGCAGATTGAAGTAGTTCCCGGAAGCCGCGACATCGTGCACCACGCCCTCATATTTCAGGATACGTCCGGCAAACCTTTAAGTCTGGATAATGCCGACCCGCTGCCCGGTTATACTGCCTTCGGAGGCACGGGGTCGTCCAGTTCCGTGTTAATCACGGGTTATACACCCGGTCAGGGTTTGTTTGAATACCCGCAGGGCTTCGGCGCCAGGGTAAATGCCAAATCCTATATCATCATCCAAATACATTATCCCGGCGGCATCAGCAATAGAAAGGACAGCACCCAGGTGCGCATTAAATACGGAACGGGTACGCCCAGGAATATATCCACGGCACCGATACTGAACCATTCCGTCTCGCTTAAAAATGGGCCTTTGAGCATCCCACCCAACGTGGTCAAGACCTTTTATGCGGAGTATAAAATCAATGTCAATGTTACGGTCACGGGTGTATTCCCGCACATGCACCTGATTGGACGCAGCATCAAGGCGTATTTCCTGAGCCCTTCCCGCGATACCACCTGGCTGGTGGATGTGCCACAATGGGATTTCCACTGGCAAGGTTTTTATTCCTTCCGGAAGCCCATCCTGGTTCCCGCAGGAAGCACCCTGTATGGTGAAGCTACGTACGACAATACCGTAAACAATCCGAATAACCCGAACAGTCCGCCCATCACCGTAAATCAGGGCGAGGGAACCGCCGATGAAATGTTCTTGGTCTATTTTAATTATACAGGCTATGTTCCCGGAGATACGAACATCATCATCGATACAGCGTCCCATCTGGCCCATCATGCATCCTGTTTTAATACCTCGGGAAATGAGGAATTATATACCGATGAAATCACCCTGGCACCCAATCCCGTGCGCGACTGCCTGACGGTGCGCGGACTGGAAGGAAACTTCAATGCCTGCCTGTATTCAGGGGAGGGCAGGGTTGTGCTTCAGCGCAACATGAGCGGCGCAGTTCCTTTGGATGTCAGCGCTTTGCCTGCCGGTGTTTATTACCTCCGCATACAATCTGCTAACATCGGGGTGCGTTATGTCAAGGTGCAGAAGGAATAGGGTCACATCCTGGTTTACAGCGCGCTGGCAGTGTTTTTATTGCAATTGAAGCATACTCAAATCCTATTGTGCGCAGCTCTTTTATCTGGCTGCTCGGAGCAACCTTGGCGTCAGGGGGAGTTGCGAAAACAGGAAGTTGTGGTGGTATGTGTCCAGCCGTTCAGCGACCTGCCCGCAGCAGAAATTCAAGCCGTTACCCGCTACCTGCGTGCCTGCTTTTCGGAGGTAAAAGTGCTGAAACCTGTTCAACTTCCAGCCTCGGCGTTCTTCAGGCCACGCGGCCGTTATCGTGCAGAAAAGCTGCTTCAGTTTCTCAATGAACGCACCCCGCCGGGCAATCTTACCATCGGGCTGACAGCAAAGGATATCAGCACCAACAAGGGCTCAAACCCGGATTACGGCATCATGGGGCTCGGTTTTTGTCCGGGGAAGGCTTGTATTGCCTCCGGCTTCAGACTAAAAGGACAGAACAGATTGGAAAAATTCTGTAAAGTGGCCATACATGAACTGGGCCATACGCAGGGGCTGCCGCACTGCCCTGTTACATCCTGCCTGATGCGCGATGCAGAAGGGAAGGATTACCTCAATGAAGAAACCGGATTCTGTACAAAGTGCAAGGCTGTTTTGTTGAAGAAAGGGTGGATGTTAAACTAACGCTACCGCCCATAACAGCCTTCAGAAGCGGTTGTGGCAAATCGACATTCATTAAGGAATCAATATCTTGCGCCGTCAGGATATGAACTTTAGAAACCACCTCTATGCATTATTGATGTTGCTTCCTGCAGCGGCTGAAGCACAGAACACCTGCCGTGAAGTAGTGGGTTATTACGCCGGCTGGCAATGGTACGACCGGAGCAAGCTGATGAATCCTAAATCGCTGCCGTATGGGAAATACTCCATATTGAACTATGCCTTTTTCCAGCCACAACCCGACGGAAGGTTGAAGATATCAGATCCCTGGGGCGACAAGAATCAACTGCTTGGTCCCATCAACTGGGCCACCGCACCGGCCGGTTATGATACACAATACGATTTTGGAAACCCCACTTACCACCTGTCCGGACAGCGCCTGAGTGATTACGCGCACAAAGGAGGCTGCAAGCTGCTGGCATCCATTGGCGGCTGGACCTATTCTGCCAATTTTCCCGCCATTGCTGCAAGTGCCCCGGCAAGAGCAAACTTCGCCCACGACTGCGCAACGATGGTGGCCTTGTATGGTATGGACGGTGTGGACGTAGACTGGGAATATCCTTCCGGCAATACCGAAAAGCAGAATTTCACTGTTCTGCTGCGACAGGTGCGCGATTCGCTGAACGCATTGGAGACCAGGCTGAGCCGCAAGCTGATGCTGACCATTGCCGTGGGCGCCGCGCCGGCGCGCATGCTCGATGTAGACTGGAGCCAGGTTACCGGCCTGGTGGACATGGTGAACCTGATGAGCTATGACTTTTACGGCTCCTGGGATAAATTCAACAGCCACAATGCACCGCTTTATCCGGCGAAGTTTGGTGCACAAGCGGGTTTTAGCTGTTCCGAAGCAGTGAATAACATACTGGCAAAGGGTGTTCCGGCCAACAAACTGACCATGGGCGTGGCCTTCTACGGGCGCTCCCAAACAAGCGCTGCGAAGCCTGCCCTCTATCAGGCAAGTACCGGAAATGCAGATTTGGTCACGTTCGCTGCCGACGAGGGAACCCCCATGTATTATAATGTGCTGAAAGCCATGTCAGGCTTTGATTATTTTTGGGATACTGCCGCCGCAGTGCCTTATCTGATTGGCAAGCAGGCAACAACCTTCGTTTCCTTTGACGATGAAAAATCGATGGAGCAGAAAGCCATGTTTGTAAACAGCAAAAACCTGCGCGGGGTGATTGTATGGGAAATATCCGGCGACATGGTAGAAAGTACGGTTACACCGGGCACCCTCGAACGCACACCTTTGATGGATAAGTTGAATACGGTGTTCTGCAGCGGAAGCACGCCGGTACAGCATGCAGAAACACATGCTGTTGCCGTTTATCCGAATCCCGCCGCCGATGGCGTGGTTTATTTCCGCGGATTACATCAGGAACAGGTTGTATGTGCTGTATATAATGTCCGTGGTGCCCTGGTGAAACAGGCCGAGCTGCACAGAAGCAGAGGCTATGAACTCAACCTGTCAGACTTCGCCAGCGGATTTTACCTGGTTCAATTAAAAAATGACACCAGAGAAATCATGCTGAAGGTGTTGCGATAACCACCGTTAAATCATCTGCCTGATAGAAATGGTACCCGCCGCAACACTTACCACTTATCCCTTTTTAATCGTCATGCTCTTCCGTTCCCGGCACTGCTGTGGCGCCGGAACGGATTTCTGTATGCCTGATTTCTCCACCGCTGCTGCCTGTTTTCTGACCCATAAAGAGTGAGGCTCCGGCTGCCAAAAACACGCCTATATAAGTCAGCCTGCTGACAGGGTTCTTCCTGCGCTCCATCCAGAAGGTTGCCAGGGCCAGCACGCCGGTAAGAATAGACACAATCAAAAACACCTTGCCTTCATCTTCGTGGTGGTGGATATGCTGGTCGCTGATGCCAGCTATGCCTTCGGCAACTTCCTCCGCACCCTCACCGGTCAGGTAGGCCGGAACAGCGGTAATGGCCGTGAGCACAAACAAGGCTAAGGCCGTGTGTTTCACCGTAGAATTATTCAGTAAAAAGCCTGCAAGCAGGACCAGCGTGGCGAATACCATACCCACAATGGGCAAGTGGTTCAGCATTAAATGAATATGTGCTCCGTTCATATTTATGGAATTTCGCAGCAAGTTAAATAGTGGAATTGTTTCAGGTGCTGATGTAAATCAGATGCTGCTATGCCATTGCTGATTTAACTTGCTGAGGTGGCCACATACCCGGGTTTGAGTGAAGCTGAAGCGTCACGTCGTTTGAAACAAGATGGCTTGAATGAATTGCCTGCCTCACAGCCCAAAACGCTGTGGCGTATTGCCGCAGAAGCCTTAAAAGAGCCCATGTTTCTGCTCTTGATAGCCTGTGGCGTGTTGTACATGACCCTGGGTGATTATCGGGAGGGTCTGCTTATGCTGGCCGGAATGCTGATCATCATTGGCATCACCTTCATTCAATACCGGCGCACGGAACGCGCCCTGGAAGCGCTGCGCAGCCTGGCCTCACCGAGGGCCTTGGTGTGGCGCGATGGGTACAGCAAACGCATACCAGGCAATCAGGTGGTTTGTGGCGATGTGTTGGAGTTGCATGAGGGCGACCGCATTCCTGCCGATGCGCTGTTGCTGGAATCTGAAGGCCTGATGGTGGATGAATCGCTGCTCACGGGTGAATCGGTGCCCGTTGAGAAAAACGGTACCGGTCCCGAACAAGGCATGCTGTTCAGCAGCACCCTCATTGTTGCGGGCAGGGGCATTGCACGGGTTACAGAAACCGGCGCAGCTACGCGCTTTGGCAGTATTGGCGCTTCCCTGAACGCCATCAGGCCGGAGCCCACGCACCTGCAGATAGAACTAAAAAAGCTCATCCGCGTGCTGGGACTTGCAGGATTGGGAATTTGCCTGATGCTGGTGTTGCTGTTCTACATCGGAGGCACCCCCTTTATCGCGTCGTTGCTGCATGGTCTGGCAGCGGCTATGGCCATCCTGCCCGAGGAATTTCCGGTGGTGATGACCGTATTTCTGGCCCTTGGCGCCTGGCGGCTTTCACATTCGCAGGTACTTACCCGTAAGCCAGCCGCCATTGAAACCTTGGGTGCCGCAACCATATTGTGTACCGATAAAACCGGAACCATTACCCTGAACAAGATGAGTCTTCGCAGCCTGTTCCCGGGTGGACATGTCTGCAATGTTCGAGACCCGGAGGCGGCAACCCTGCTGCACGCCCTGTGGATGGCCACCCCGGCATCTTCGTCTGATCCCATGGAACATGCCATCCACCAGGCCTGGCTGGAGTTACATGGAGCGTCAGAGGTGCATCCGGAACCGGTAAGGGTGTATCCGCTGAACCACGGAACTCCTGCCATGTCGCATGTGTTTCAGGATGGCTCGGGATTCCGCATCTATACCAAAGGCGCCCCTGAACTGCTGCTGAACCTATGCGCGATGGAAGATGCACAGCGACAAAGCTGGGAGGCGGCACTGGCTTCCATGGCTTCTGAAGGCCTGAGGGTAATCGCCGTAGCCACGGCGCTCCTGAAGTCAGGAACGCTGCCCGACGATCAGCGCAGCTTCGCATTTCAACTGCTGGGCCTTGCCGGACTGAAAGACCCCGTGAGGCCTGAAGTGCCGAGGGCTGTCGATGATTGTATCCGCGCCGGCATCCGTGTGCTGATGATCACCGGCGATTACCCCCTCACCGCGTCTATGATTGCCAAAGATGCCGGCATACCAGGCTGGCAACAGGTGCTGAGCGGTATAGAGATTGAAGCCATGAGTGAAGAACAGCTCCGCGAGCGCCTGAAATCTGTTTCGGTATGTGCGCGGGTGGTGCCCGGGCAGAAGTTGCGCATCGTAGAAGCCCTGAAGGCCGATGGTGAAGTGGTGGCCATGACCGGCGACGGAGTGAACGACGCACCGGCGCTTAAGTCAGCACATATTGGCGTGGCCATGGGCGGCAAAGGAACCGATGTTGCCCGCGAAGCAGCTTCGCTGGTGCTCCTCGACGACAACTTCGCATCCATCGTGGCGGCGGTGCGCCTGGGCAGGCGCATCTATGACAACCTCAGCAAAGCCATGTCCTACATCCTGGCCATCCACCTGCCCATCATTGTGCTGACCATGCTGCCTGCCTTTATGGTTGATGCACCGGTATTGCTGCTTCCGCTGCACATTGTGTTTATGGAACTGATCATTGATCCGGTATGCTCTGTAGCATTTGAGTCGGAACAGGAGGAGCCGAACATCATGCAGCGCCCGCCGCGTAATACCCAAAGACGGTTCTTCGGTGCCGGAGAAATAGGGATCAGCCTGTTGCAGGGTACGCTGCTGCTGCTGGCCGTGCTCTGCGTATATGGGTATAACATCATGCAGGGGTACAGCGAAGGCATCCTGCGCGCCACCACGTTCAGCGCCCTGATTATGGGCAATATGCTGCTGATCCTCTCCGCCTTGTCGCGCAGCAGAAGCGCCTGGAAGGTGCTGGCAGAAAGGAACAAAGCCTTGTGGCTGATATTCGGCGTTGCAGGCGGTATGCTCTCCGCTATGCTGCTGGTTCCAGGCATCGGAAACCTCTTTGCACTGGAAAAACCCGACTTCCACCACTTCGTCCCCGTGCTGATGGTGCTCTCCCTGATGCTGTTCCTGCTGGAAATGATTAAACTCATGAACAAATACAACAGGCGTGCATTCACGTAATCTGCTTTCACTGAATTTTGCAGAGAGATGAAGATCCGTGAATTTTCTGAAGTACAGCGCATGCGTGTCTGGTGGGTATGGGGAATGCTGGGGGTGCTGATGCTGATGTATCTGTATGCTGCTTTGCGGCAGTGGTATGGGCCGGGGAGCTGGAGCAACAACCGCACACCCGAGTGGATGCTGGGGGTGATATTGCTGTTTTTACTTCTTATTCCGGCATTTGTGTTTATCATGAAGCTGGAATCACGACTGCACGCCACGGGTGTGGAGTTTCGGTTTTTTCCGCTGCAACGGAAGTGGAAGAAATTCCCATGGGCTGAGGTAGAACGCGCCTGGGTACGCAAGTACAGGCCTATCTCAGAGTATGGAGGCTGGGGCATGCGAGGGCTGCCCGGAGCCAACAGCCGGGCCTACTCCATGAGTGGCGATTACGGCATACAATTGTTGTTAAAAAATGGCAAGAGCATCCTGCTGGGAACACAAAATGCACTCGAGGCAGAACAAGCGTTGCAGCATTTATCGGAGCTTGCCGGTTTTATTCCGGAAGCGCCTCCTGAGTTAAATACTAAAAACGAAAAGTAAGCCCTTCTTCAGCTACGGCAGTGGTGGGGAACACCTCCTGCGCTTCAGCCAGCAGGCCATCGGTGCTGCGGTAGCGTGCAGAGAAGTGACCGATGAGCAGTTGCTTTACTTCAGCCGCCTGAGCCAGCATAGCGGCCTGCCTGGCGGTGGTATGAAAGGTGCTCACTGCGCGGTCCAGCAAGTCGTGCATGAACGTGGCTTCATGGTACAGCAGGTCAACACCGCGGATGCTGTCGGCAAGGTCCGGCAGGTAGATGGTGTCGCTGAGGTAGGCATAGCTGCGCGGAGCCCTGCCGGGCCGGGTAAGCAGATTGTTCGGGATGATGATGCCATCAGGCTTTGTAAAGTCCATGCCTTGCAGCAGTGCTTCGTAGGAAGCCATCGGCACGGCGTGCAGGTCGCAGGTTTCGCGGTTCAGGTGACGCGCCGCTGTTTTTTCGCGGAAGATGAAGCCCGTGCAGGGGATCCGGTGTTCCAAAGGAATGCTGTGCACGCTGCAATCTTGTTTGTCAAGCAGCAGTTCAGGGACTTGCGGGTTGGTAATCAGGTAGCTAACGGTGAATTTCAATTCTACGTTGGAAGCGTTGAGCATCTGTTCCATCAGGGCCTGCAGCCCCTCAGGTCCGGCGATGAGCAAGGCTTCGCTTCGCCCGCCCAGGTTCATGGTGCTCAGCAAGCCGGGCAGGCCGTAAAAATGGTCGCCGTGGAGATGGCTGATCAGGATGTAGCGGATGCGGGAAAAACGGATGCCGTGCAGCAATAACTGGCGCTGCGTACCCTCTCCGCAGTCAACAAGAAAATGCGAACCGTCCAGGCTTACAAACTGCGCCGAATGATGCCTGGTTTTGGTAGGCGAGGCAGAGCTGGAGCCGAGGATGGTAACTTCAAACGGCGGATTCATCCTTCCTGATCGTCGAAGCTTCTCAACAGGTCTTGTTCTATTTGTTCCATGTACACATAATCTGCAGCTTCGTCATCTGAAGGAATGCAGTGCAGGCCAATCATTTCCATCTGCGGTATGAGCGTCTCGCTGAGTTCACTGATCACGATGATGCCTGCCTGTTGACGGTTTCGGTTATATAATTCCTTCACATGAAACAATTCCTCATCGCTTATGTGCTCAATGCTGGAACAGTTGATGACCAGATTGGGGTTGTTGCTGGCGGCTTCCACCAGTTGTTGTACAAAGTGGCTGTTGTCGTGAAACTCGAACCGGGGCGAGGTCATGCGTACATAGACGTAGTGGTCGTGAACTTCAAGGGTATGGCTCATAACTGCTGAAGGATGAATACACAAAATACAACAATAGCAGCCGCAAACCCCCAATGGGAAGCATTATTTTTTCTTGTGAATTCACAAAAACGGCTTTCTAGCCAACAGGATGCATCACGGATTTTACCGCTTCCAGCACTTCATCAAGGCTTGCGCGACTGATACAGGGCGAATCGGGATATACGCAGTGGACCTGGTCGCAGGGATTGCATTCCAGCACATGGTGTACCAACGCATGCCGTGTTGACCAGGGATAGAACACCTCGCGCACGCCCGGTCCGTAGATGCCCACCACGGGTGTATCCATGGCGCATGCAACATGCAGGGGACCGCTTTCATTGCCCACAAACAGGGCAGCGCGGTTGCACAAGGCTGCCAGGTGGTTCAGGCTGAACCCGGCCGGGAACACCTGCACAGGAACCCGCATCGTTGCCGCGAGCTGATGCAGTTCCTGGTGTTCATCAGGGCTGCCGGGCAGCACCATGCTCAGACCATACTGTTGGTGAAGCTGTGTTGCCAGGGCGGCGAAACGCTCTGCTGGCCAGCGTCGCAATGCCTTTCGGGCGCCGGTATGCAATACGGCGAACGGTCCTTGCACCGCGCCCTGCAGCCAGGACGTTGTTTCCTGTTCTGCTGTGGTTCCGGGATACAGGCGTGCTGCTTCAAAGGGAATCCCATCCAGCAGGGGTTCTACGGTGCGGAAATTCGTCTGCAGTTCATGGGCCTGCTTCCCTCGTTGGGCAAAACGTACCGTTCCGCGGTCCACCCGGATTTTTGGAAGGTAGCGCAGGCTCTTCAGCCAGGTGTTCCAGGTGCCGCGCAACTCCGCCACCAGGTCAAAGCGCCGGTTCCATTGAGCGGCATCGGTGATTATTGCGTCTACATGGGGGTCATGGGCCAGCAGTGCGTGGTTGAAGGGCTTGCACAGCACAGTGAGCTGCGCCTCGGGATAACGCTGCTTCAGCAGGGCGAACACGTGGGTACAGGTGGCCATATCGCCGATTTCATCCAGCTTCACGCAGAGGATGTTCCTGACGATGGGGTTGTTCCTGCGCAGACGTTTGATGAGGCTGCTGAGCAGCATGTTGGCCAGGTATAGCCTTTGTTCCGCGTCAGGCAGCAGCCGCTTCATGGGGCAGGGTGCAGTGGGAAGATCAGCGGACGTGAAGGCGCGGCATCGCTTTCGATGGGCGCCACTTGCAGGTTGAGCAGGTACAAACCATCGGCAGCTTCCTCAGGAACATAAATCAGCTCGGTGATGGTGGCCTCGCTGCGCGGTTGCTCCGGGTAATGCCACCAGGCGTGGTGGGCCAGCATCAGGCCGCCATCATCTTCGCGGTCCACCGAAGGAACGTCGCAGAGCCAGTGTTTCACGCCTGCTTCCGCGGCGGCAGCCAGGGTTTCCGCCTCAAACCACACGGGGTTGGTATTGGTATAATTGCGTTCGCGCTTGCCGGCATCGTTGGGCAGGGTGCGGATGATCAGGGCTTCCACGCCGGGATGGTTTTGCAGGGCTTCTCGAATCTGTGCAGCGGTGACCACCCGGTCATCACCGCGTTGTTCCGGTGCTGCGCTGATCAGCAGGGCGCTGAAGAAAAACTGCTGCATCACGCGGTGCACGCTGACAGGCTCGCGCATGATGTGGCCCATGGATTCGGTATGGGTGCCGTTGCCATGCGGGTAAAACGACAGCAAGTCGCAGTTGGAGGAGCCTCCTTCGGCCACATTGCCCACATAGCTGCCGGCGCGGTAGGGGTTCATCTGCACGGGTCCCAGGCCAAAGGCGCGGATGCCGCCATCGTTGAGGCGCACGGGCAGCGACAGGTCGTGGCCTTGCGTCAGATCACAGCGGTAATCGCTTCCGTTGAGGGTTAGCTGCACAATCACCTTTCAAAGATGCTTGTTCCCTTCGTTTGCTGCAAACCTTGCGGCATGTACCTTTGGAAACGCATGAACGCCTACGCGCTGAAACGCTTCTTCAAGGTCATCCTGTTCCTGCTGGCCCTGCTGATTGGCAGCATCACGCTGTACTTCAGCAACAGGCTGGTGCGCAAGCTGGCCGTGGAAGAGCGCAAGAAGGTGGCCCTCTGGGCAGAGGCGCAGAAGAAGATTGTGTCTGCCAGCGAAGAAGAAGCGGGGTTCTTCCTGCGCATCCTGGAAGAAAACACCACCATCCCGGTCATCCTGGAAAGCGACGGTTTGCTCATTCCGCGCAACCTCGACTCGCTGCGCTCTGTGGACACCGCCTGGGTGCGCAGCCAGATGAAACTGTTCCGCGACCAGAATGAGCCCATCAGCATCCATATTGATAAAGACACCATCAACACGGTATATTACGGTGAATCACTGCTGCTCAGACAGCTGCGCTATTATCCCATGTTTGCGCTGGCTCTGGTGGCGGTATTTACCCTGGTGTCCTACTTCGCTTTCAGCTATTCCCGCAAAAGCGAGCAGAACCAGGTTTGGGTAGGACTGGCCAAGGAAACTGCCCATCAGCTCGGCACACCCATCACCAGTTTGGCGGGCTGGATTGATTACCTAGAGTCGGAGCTGGGCTCCCTGCCTGATGATGCCGCCGCCGAGATGCGCAAGGACATCATCCGACTGAACATCATCACAGAACGCTTCAGCAAAATAGGCTCCGAACCCATCATCCGCGATGTGGACATCAACCAGGCTGTGGAACGCGCCATCAGCTATATGGAAACCCGCAGTGGCTCCGGTGTGGTTTATGAATTCCATCCCCTCAGCAAAACGGTGCACTGTTCCCTGAACAACAACCTTTTTGACTGGGTGATTGAAAACCTCTCTAAGAACAGCATGGACGCCATGGAAGGGCAGGGGCGTATCACCTTCTCCCTGACCGAAAAGGATAAATTCATTGCCCTGGACGTGAGCGATACGGGGAAAGGCATTCCCTCCAACAAATTCAAAACCGTGTTCAAACCGGGCTATACCTCGCGCCTGCGCGGCTGGGGCCTCGGCTTGTCGCTGGCCAAACGCATCATTGAAAACTACCACCGCGGCCAAATTTTTGTGAAAGAATCCGCGCCCGGACATACCACCTTCCGCATCCTGCTGCGCAAGTCCGTGCAACGTTCCAACTAAAAAATCGTCTTATACACCTCAGGATGCGTTTCCGTTTCACCTTACTGCTGATGTTGCTTCTTGCCGGGCTGAAACTCGGGGCGCAGAGCTGTCAGGTGGTTTCTGCGGATTATGTATGCGTTTCTGAACTGATTTCCTTCAAGGTGCAGGTGGGCGGAGGCAGCGCCACAGGCTGGTCCTGGGCCTTCGGCGACGGGCAGACATCCACCCTCAGCGAACCGGGAAATCGATATACCAAGGCAGGCACCTACACCGTGCAGGTAACGGTGCAACTGGCCGGCGGAGGCTCCTGCAAGGCACAGAAAACCATTGATGTGTATGCCCTTCCCAATGCACAGTTGTCTTTAGTTTCCATCGACAGTTGCCTGAACAGCAATAAAATCTGCCTGAAAGACCTGTCGAAGCCTGTCACTGCTTCCCAGCAAATCACCTCACGCATCATCCTGTGGGACGACGGCGCAGCGAGCAGCAGCAGCACCCCGGCAGCCGACCCCATTTCCTGCCACAGCTATGCCCGCAAGGGCGTATTCCAGGTGTTGATGGAAGTGGTGGACAACAAAGGCTGCAAGGCCCGGGCCAGCATCCGCGCCGCCGTGGTGGACGACATCCGCGCCCGCTTCAGCTACCAACTGCGCGATTATTGCGACTCCGCGGTGATCTGCTTCGACGATGCCAGTGATACCGCCAAGGCTCGACTGCTGAAGTGGCAGTGGAAGCAGAATGGAACCACGCTGAGTAAGCCCAGATCCTGGTGTACCACGCTGAAGAGCGCCGGCGACATCCGCATGCAGTACTGGGCCGAAAACCAATACGGCTGCCGCGATACCTTCAGCGATACCATCCGCTACAGCCCCACGGTGCTGAAGCCGAAGATCCGGTTGAACATCCACCGCACCTGCTACGGCAAGAAGGAATTGTTTACCACCGAAACCGACAGCATCGACGGTGCGCGCTATTTCTGGAACCTGTACGACATCCGCGAGTCGGCCAACCGCATCTATTCCACAGACACCGCCGGCGTATTTGCCGTGGAGCAGCCCGGGCGCTACCGCATCACCCTACAGGTGGTGAAAGGCTACTGTGTAGCCCGCGTGGACGACACCCTGCTGGTGCTGGGCCCCAAGGCACTGGCCAAGCTGGGCAACGACGTACAGTGCCGCCTGCGCGATACGGTATATTTCGAAGACCGCAGCGACTACTGGGGCGTTACCCGGCCCGGAAGAATCTGGTTCTTCAACGACATGAAGGCTGCGGCCTGCACCACGCGCAACAGCAGCAAGCCCGATTACAGCTGCAACTACAGCCTGCAGCAGCTGGCCCGACACTGGTATGCCGACAGCCAGCGCTGCTGGTTTCCCACGCTGATTGTGCGGGATTCGGCCACCGGCTGCGCCGATACCATGCCGCTGACCGTGCGCATCCGACGCATGGAACAGGCCGATATTTACACGGTAAAGCAGCCACCCCTGTTCTGCACGGGGCAGTTGGTGGAATTCCGCCGTGCGAAGAACGACCCCTGCGAAATCCCCGTGGTGAAGTTCAAGAGCGACCGCTACAACAGCGACACCTTCATCCCCTTTAAATATTCCTACCGCTACCAAAAAGGCAAGGGCTGGCAGACGCCCGGCTTCATCCTGCTGGCGGGAAGCCTGCAAAAGGCCGCCCCCGGTCCCGGCGGAACCTTGCAGTTTACGCCCGGCAGCAATTACTGTCTGGATACCATGTGGAAAGACAGCATGCTGCACCTGCTGCGCACCCCCGATCCGTCCGTTGACCTGCGCATCCTGAGCGAGTGCAAACCCTTCAAGGTGCGCGCCTACTTCCGCAGCCGCGAATTCGACAGCCTGAAGTTCCTGTATTTCGACTGGGGCGACGGCAACATCAGCTACATCAACCCCAAAGGCCGCGACACCATCCTGGACAGCCTGGACCACGTGTATGCACGGGCCGGGCGCTACGACCTGTTCAGCCTGGCGGAGAATGTGCGCAAATGCGAAGGCCGACACAACGATCAGATATCGCTGGGCAGCTTCATCAACATCACTACCCCCGGCGGCTCCTGTCCCGGGGCATTGTACCAGTTCAGCGTGCAAACCGGCACCTACCGCGGCTCACCCATCAAGCCCGGAAACGGCGCCACAGCCATCCGCTGGCTCATGGGCGACGGAACCGTGTACCGCGACAGTTTTCAAACCCTGACCCATCAATACCGCAGCGGCGGCAGCTACCTGGTGCAGGTGGAGCTCACCGACAGCGCAGGCTGCAAAGACACCGGCACAGCGCTGTTCCAGGTTACCGATGTGCGTGCCGGCATCCGCCTGCCTGCAAGGCGTTTCCTGTGCAGCGAGATCATCCAGTTCTACGATTCATCTTATCTGCTCTTTGCCACCCCCGGAGAGAAGATTACCGGCTATTGGTGGGCCTTCGGCACCGCGGGCAACTTCTCCACCCTAAAAGACCCTTTTAAATCCTATACCCAAAGCGGAACCTATACCGTCACCCATGTGGTGGTAACCAGCAACGGCTGCCGCGACACCATCCGGCGCACGGTGAAGCTGGACGGCCCCGAACCCGATTTCATCATCGATGGCGACAGCGTAGGCTGTGCGCCCTTCACCGCCCGCTTCCGCAACAAAACCCGCAACGCCACCAAGTACATCTGGTATTATGGCGACAGCGCCAAAACCCTGTACTATACCACCCGCGATACCCAGGTGCAGTTCACCTATACCCAACCAGGCGTGTATTACATCAGGCTTTATGCCGGCGACAGCACCTACAACCCCAGCACGGGCCAGTATTACTATTGCGCTTCGGTGTTTCCGGACAGTTTCCGCAATCCGGGTGTGTTTCGCAGGGTGATTGTGTATGGGAAGCAGCCTTTGGCGGTACAGGCGCCGGATACCATCTGTGTGGGCACGCCCTTCGATGCCGAGGCCCTGTACGACAGCCTGTACAACCGCTTCCGCTGGAACTTCGGCGAGGGCAGCAACGATACCGCCCGCAGCAGCCGCGCCGCGCATGTGTATGGCGATACCGGAAGCTACCGCATACGCCTGTCGGGAAGCTATCCCACCAATACCTACCGCCCTTTTTGTCCGGACAGCAGCGAGCGATCCATACGCGTGGTGCGCATCAAAGCCGACTTCACCATAGATCCCGCCTCCGATACCCCGGAGTTTCGCTTTGTGAACCGCAGCAGCGGCAACATCACGGCCTACAATTGGGATTACGGACAACCTTCCAGCGGCAAGGCCAACAACAGCAGCGGCAGAGATGGCTACCACGATTACGGCATAGACACCGGCTGGTTCCGCGTGTGCCTGAGCATCCGCAACGATCATGGCTGCGAAGATTCCGTATGTCGGATGGTATATAATGACTTCTACCAGCACATCTACATTCCCAACGTATTTACACCCAACAACGACCCCTATAACGAAGGGTATTATATAGACATCGTCGGAGAAAAGGAATACGATTTAATCATTTACAACCGCTGGGGCCAGCCCGTCTTCAAGTCCGACAGCGACCAGATCCGCTGGAATGGACGCTTATACAATACCGGAGAAGCATGTCCAGAGGGCACTTATTACTATCTGTTCCGCTACCGCATGCTGCGCCGCGATACCACAAGGATGCAGGTCAACGGCGTGGTGCAGTTGATACGATGAGGGTGGGTGCGCAACGTCGAACCCCAGCGAAACGAAAAAATAGTCCATGAACCGGAGGGTGCGCACCTGATTATATTCAGGGGTATTCCATAACCCCGTAGGTGCTTATGCGATAAGCACCTACGGGGTTATGGCACCTGCGCTAATTCGTAATTCATTGACCTTCAAATCATTAAATATTCAATGAATACCATCGAAGCATTTCGTTTGGATATTCAGTTGTGTTTATGGAATATTGAATGGTACAAACACCTCCCGATGGATCATCCCCCGCACATCCGGCATCGGCATACCAAACCATACACACCTTCGGTGGGGCTTCCCCGCGCCACCTGGCTCGGAGCAGTCAACAACCAATCCGGCCGCCCCGGTTTGATAAAAAACATAACAAAGGCAATGTGATACGCAGCGGGAGGTATAAAAACGGGAGAAAAGGTGATGGTATAAGCAAGTTAGCTGCAACTGTATGACACACAAAACGCATAATAATTAAAACTTAAAAATATGGCTGAAAACGAAACCGACATTCCAGAAAGCAACAATTCTGCAACGGGAAATTTAGTCCCTGACACCTCAAATAAAAATGAGAAATCAGAGCTTGCTTTTAAAATTTTTAAAAGCGGTATAAAAAGAGCTGAAAATCTATTGAAAATAAATATTGGTTCAGACAGTTCGACATTACCTATTTCTAATGACAAGTTATTAGACTCGTATCGGGCTGTAATCGTTCTATCTATATCGGCATTAGACGCTTATGTAAAAACATTTCTGATAGTTGAGATAAAACGTAGCTTAAATGAAAAGAAGCTTTCTTCTGATTTGAAAAAATATATCAAAGAAGAGCTTTTCAATAAAGACACTCTTCATCAACACGTTTTGGAAGATAACTTCTATGAAAAAGTAATTGAAAAATTTGACGAGGACTTCGAAAAAAGGTCTTTTCAAGGTCAAAAATCAATTGACAAATACATGAAACTTGCAGGCTTGAATCAAGTGTTTAAACTTATCTCAAATAGTGCTGACAAAAGTGTAGACAAACTACATGCTGCGATTGAAAATTTCACACAGAGACGACATTTAATTGTTCACTGTGGAGATCATGACCTCACTCAAACCACACTAACCGAAAATACAATAACAGAGAAAGACGCTTCTGATTGTATCAGTTTAGTTACGTTAATAGCAAATGAAATTCATAAAATAAGCACAACGAAATGAAACAACTAATAGTAATATTTGAATTCAAAGAATCAAATCTTTCTAAGCTTGCTTCTTTCAAAGACATGCTTAGAAAATATAATGGTTATGCCTTTATTACGGGTGGCTCTTGTATAATTTGGACAAATGACACCGCAGTAATGGTTCGTGACAATCTCAAGACAGGAATCGGTATTGGCGACAAGATTTTTGTTGGTGAAGTTAAAGCACCAGCAGCTTGGGTGACATCTGTATCACAAGAAGTGACAGATTACTTGCAGAAAAACTTGAAGTAAGAACAGCAGCAGCTAACAGCACCTACCCAAAAGTGGCGGTTCAGTGGTTAAATCAAGCTTTGTACTTCTATCATAGTTCGTGGTTGGTTGACAGTGAATCGCTTCGAAATCGCCAACTTCTTGTAGCTGCAAAACGTAAAAAGCAAGCTTTTTATGCAATAAATTGAATCA
>CANHRE010000006.1 GCA_947463095.1 Flavobacteriales bacterium
ACCAACCACATCCAAACAACGCCGCAAAAAGACCGGCCTCAAATGATGGGAGGCGTTAAACGCCGCAATAAGCCGCTAAATGCCAAGGAAGTTGCTCCCCCACCCCCACGGTGTCTTGCTGCGCAATCCAGTGGGGGCAAGCAGTTGCTTTGCAACTTGGTGGGGGCAGGCGGGAACCAGCACCTACCACTTACCACTTATCCCTTACCACTACTATCCAAGCAGCCTTGATTTTTTGCTTACTTTTTCATCAAGGAAAAAGTAAGAGAAAAGAATAGGGTAAGGTTCATTCAGTGGTAAGCAGAATCCCTAAGCGCTCTAAAATAAAATTTAGCCAAATTTGCTATCACTTAATTATTCACGGTTCCCCGCCGCTCGCTTCACTCCCCCGTAAGCGAATGCAATGAGCGACAGGGGGGGCAAGCTGATACGGCTCCACTGGAAATACCTTTATTTGCGGTATGTCCGAACTTCTTGACCGCCTGGCCCAAATCCGTGCCTTCATCTTCGACATTGACGGGGTGCTGACCAGCGGGCGCGTGCTGGTTACCGAGGAAGGTCACATGCTGCGCAGCGTGAACATTAAGGACGGTTTTGCGCTGCAACATGCCGTAAAGGCGGGGTATCCGCTGGCCATCATTTCCGGTGGCAAGAGCGAGGGCATGCGCAAGCGCTTTGAGGGCCTTGGTTTAACGGATATTTTTCTGGGGCAGTCGCATAAATCGGCAGCTTTTACGCAATTGCTGGAGCAATGGAACCTGCCGGCTGAACAGGTATTGTATATGGGCGATGATATGCCCGATCTTCCGGTGCTGCGCCTGGCCGGGGTGGCCGCCTGTCCGGCGGATGCCGCCAACGACATCCGCAGTGTGTGCCATTACATATCACCCCTGAACGGCGGCGAGGGCTGCGCCCGCGAAATCCTGGAGCGCGTGATGAAGCTGCAGAATCGCTGGTGGGATGATCAGGTGCATCATTGGTGAGGGCGTTTCCCCGCCTTTGCCTATTTTTGACCTGACCTTATGGCACTGAATGTTATCGAAGAAGGGGGCTTCCAGTATGTTGAAGCAGGAAGCGGGGAACCCATCGTACTGCTCCACGGACTCTTTGGCGCACTGAGCAACTGGAACCATGTGCTGGATCATTTTAAAGACCGCTACC
The DNA here is from genome assembly GCA_947463095.1 of Flavobacteriales bacterium. Lineage (GTDB taxonomy): Bacteria > Bacteroidota > Bacteroidia > NS11-12g > UBA955 > REEB481. The sequence goes on from CANHRE010000006.1 coordinate 1,162, forward strand.
GCATCCTGATTCCGCTGATGCCCATCTACACCATGCCCATCATCAATCTGGGGGTGCGCGGCCTGGCCGACTTCATCCATGATTTCCTGGTGTACAAGAAGCTGGACCGGGTAACCCTGCTGGGCAACTCGCTCGGCGGCCATGTGGCATTGGTGTATGTTACCCGCCACCCGGAGCGCGTGAAGGCCATGGTCCTCACCGGAAGTTCCGGTTTGTACGAAAAAGCCTTCGGCGATACCTACCCCAAGCGCGGCGACCGCGACTACATCCGCGAAAAGGTTTCCATGACGTTCTACGACCCCGCCGTGGCTACCGATGAGCTGGTGGATGAAGTGCTCAACACCACCAACGACCGCGCCAAGGTGCTGCGCATCCTCACCATGGCCAAGAGCGCCATCCGCCACAATATGCGCAAGGACATCCCGAATATTCAGTGTCCGGTATGCCTGATCTGGGGAAAACAGGACGGCGTTACGCCGCCCAACGTGGCCGAGGAGTTCCACCAGTTGCTGCCCGACAGCGAACTGCACTGGATAGACCAATGCGCCCATGCCGCGATGATGGAACACCCACAGGAGTTCAACCAGATATTGGACGCTTATTTGCAGCGGCTCAAACAGCGCAACATCCTCTGATGCAGGCCGCACAGCTCATTTCTACCCATCTGATTCCGCTGCGCAAAGGCGACAGCGTGGCCGCCGCGCTGGAGCTGATGCATGCACAGGGCGTGAGCGTTCTGGCCGTAACCGACGGGAAGAAGCTGCTGGGCTATGCCTATGCCGCCAGTCTGGATGGGTTGCCCGGCAAGAAAACGCTGGAGCAGCTGCTGGAGTTCCCCCTTTACCCCGTGGCACTCCGCATCAAGCAGCACCTGTATGAGCTGGTGCCCGTGTTCGGCGCCGCCCGTGTGGGGGTGCTGGCCGTTTGTGATGATGAAGGGAACTATGCCGGCATGATTGACCTGCGCGACCTGAATGAAGTGATCAGCAATACCCTTACCTATAAAGGCGTTGGCTCCATCCTGGAGCTGCTGTTGGAACCGCGCGACTTTGCTCCCTCAGAGCTGATGCGCATGGTGGAAGAGCACAATGCCCGCGTAGTGGGTATGGTGGTGAATGAAACCGAAGACGGAACCTTGCAGGTATCGCTGAAACTGAATACCACCGTGCTGCGGAACATCCTGGCCACCTTCGAGCGCTACGGCTACCGGGTGGTGCATACCTACCTGCGGGAAGACCAGGCGGACGGCGACGATGCCTACCGCTCCCTGCTTAAATTCCTCGACGTCTGAAGCGGAAGCCACATATCCAAAGCATCATGGCCGCCGGCGCCCTGATGCTGCTTTCCGTTTCCCTCACAGCCCAGGATTCCCTCTATTACCAATATCTGAGCATCAGCGGCAACCGCATCACCAAAGCATCGGTCATCCGAAGGGAAGTAACGCTGCTGCCCGGGGTTCACTACGACAGCAGCCGCTTTGTCCGCGAACTGGCAGACATGCGCAACCGGCTCATCAACTTGAGCATCTTCAACGAAGTGAACTTGGACGCCGCCCGCGATACGCTGTTTGTGCGCATCCGCGACCGCAACCCGGTGTTCGGCTATCCGCGCTTTGCCCTGGCCGACCGCAACTTCAACCAGTGGTGGGAAACGCGCGACTTTTCGCGCAGCGTCTATGGCCTGTGGATGATATGGCGCAATGTGGGCGGCTGGAACCACCGTATGGTGCTGCAGTTGCTGCACGGATACACCGAAATGATAGACCTGAACTACCGAACGCCCTTTCTGCGCACCTATCGCGCTTGGTCTTTCGGGGGAAGGATGCAGGTTACTGCCAACCACGAAGTATGGTACCGCACCGAGCAAAACAGGTTGCAGTTCCTGAAGCCTGAAGCGGGCTGGGGGCAGACCCAATGGTACGCATCAGCGTTGGCAGCCTATCGCCCCAAGTTATATACCTGGGTGGAGCTCGAGCCCGGATGGCAACATTTCCGGGTGGCCGACACGGTGGTTCATCCTGCGGCCAATGCGCGTTACCTCAAGGACGGCGCCTCGGTGCAGGACGCCGGCTGGCTTACGCTGCGCCTGATCAGGGATCGTCGTGTGCGCCGCGATTATCCGGTGGACGGGAGCCTGCTGCGCGCGGAAATCAGGCCCATGCGCATCATGAGCCCGCAGGGCGGGCAGAACCACCTGTGGCTGTCGGCGCGCTATGCACGCTATATACCCCTGTCGCGGGCGGTGCTCGTGCTGGGGGCCTTCGGTCGATATGCCACCGGTACCCTGCCTTATACCTACGCCCGTGCCATGGGCTACGGTGCCGATTATGTGCGCGGCTACGAGCCTTATGTGGCCGATGGAAACGGCTATGTGCTGTTCAAGACCGCGCTGCGCTATCCGTTGTGGTTCGACCACCACCTGCATCCCGAAAAGCTGCTTCCGAACCGCCTGCTCCGCGACATCCCTGCAAGTGTATGGCTGAATGTGTTTGCCGATGCGGGCCGGGTGCTCCAACCCATCATACTGCCCGGCAATGAGCTGGCGCAACGCTGGATGACAGGCATGGGCCTCGGGCTGGATGTACTTGCCTTTTATGACCGTATGGTTAGATTTGAAATCAGTTTGGGGCTGAACAACAAGCCGGCAGGCAACATCAGCTTCATCAACGCCTTCTAAAACACCATCATGAAACTGGCCCTGTACGCTAAATCACTGAATGAGCCCCATCATCTGGAGGCTTTTGTACAGGTGGCCTCTGCCGCGCGCGACCTGGGCCTGACCCTGTGTGCCCCGGCGGCGATGGAATCGAGCCTGGCCGCCCTGAACCGCTACGACCTGAAATTCGAGCTGTTCAGCCATGCCAGCCGCGACCACAAGCCCTTCGATATGCTGCTGGGCATTGGCGGTGATGGCACCATCCTGGATGCGGTGAATCTGGTGCGCGACTCTGAAATACCTGTGCTGGGCATCAATACAGGCCGGCTGGGATTTCTGGCGGCGCTGGGGCCGGATTCCATAAGCACAGGACTCAAAGAACTGTTGCAAGGACGTTATACGCTGGATGAGCGCGTGCTGCTGGAATGTGAATCGTCGGTGCCGCTGTTTGAATACAACGTGGCCCTGAACGACTTTGTGCTGCACAAGCGCGAGAGCAGCAGCATGATTGTTATCCACGCCTACCTGAACGGGGAGTTTATAAATACCTACTGGGCCGACGGACTCATCGTGAGCACGCCCACGGGATCTACAGGCTACAGCCTGGCCTGCGGCGGGCCGATTATCTTCCCGCGCAGCGGCGTTTTTGCCATTACGCCCATTGCACCGCATAACCTGAACGTGCGTCCGGTGGTGGTGCGCGATGAATATGTAATTTCCTTCGAGCTGGAAGGCCGGGCCAACAGCTATATGGCCAGCCTGGATTCCAGAAGCACCACCGTGCCGCCCTATGTGCAGATTGCCATCCGCAAAGCCGATTACCGCCTGAAGTTGGTACGCCCCGAAGGCCATAATTTCCTCGACACCCTGCGCAACAAACTCAACTGGGGCCTGGACCGCAGGAATTAAAGAGGAGGGGATTCATAGCCCTTTGGGTTTGTTCACCTTGAGGAAAGGAATTTTTTGGGGGTATATCCGAATTCAGAAATTCACCACACAAAAAGTTGCACTATAGGGCAATTTTACTTAGCTTCGTACCGCGTGAGTGGGGTAAAATTCAGGACGATTGTTTTGTACGGAGATTACTTCGCTGACTTTTTTAAGAAGCAGAGACAGAAGGTCAAAGACAAAATTATCTGGACCTTACGAATTATTGAAACCCAAGAGCGAATTCCAATTGAATACCTGAAGCATCTGGAAGGAACTGACGGTTTGTATGAGATCAGGGTAAAACAAGGAAATGACATATTTTGGATATTCTGTTTTTTTGATGAAGGTAAAAGTTGGTGATACTGGCAAACGCCTTTCAAAAAAAGTCACAGAAAACTCCTAAATCGGAATTGGAAAGAGCATTAAGCATCAAGAAAACGTATGAACAGGAACAACAACACTAAAACGCTGGACCGCTTTATTGACGAGCAATACGGCGCGTTGGGAACGGCGAAAAGGGACAAGCTGGAACAAGGCTTCGAGGCATTTAAAATTGGCTATCTCATTCAGCAGGCCAGATTGGAAAAGGGCCTTACGCAGGAAGAGCTTGCGGAGAAATGTGGCACCAACAAAAGTTATATCTCCAAACTGGAGAATAATGTAAAGGAGGTACGTCTTTCAACCCTCCAAAAAATAGTAGAACTGGGCCTTGGAGGGCATCTGGAATTGACTATAAAGCTGTAAGCTGCTGTGGGGGCTTCCTTCGCTATTCCGCATTTCAGCAGGGCCATGAATGCACCAATAAGTATTCTTGCTTTGAGCTTGTTTGATTCTTAACCACATCTGTCCAAAATAATTTTTAGCTAATTTCGGTATAGAGAACCGCCTTTGAAATACCGAATCATTCTAAATTCGCTGCAACGCTTAAGGAACTTGATATTCCGTCCGCCTGCTTGCCCCCCCTGTCATTCGCTGAGCTCATTTACGGGGCAAGCGGTAGCGAAGCGACAGGGGGAGCTTTGAATGCTTCTTTCATGTTTTTGCTATTAATATTCCGCCCCGCCTGGGCGGGCTTTTTAACATTCAGCTCCGAAGGAGCGACATGTTCATAGTAATTGATTAATAAACCGCGTTGAGCTCCGTAGGAGCGACACCACAATCTTGGGAGAGATATTCAACTCCATTCTGTACAAATAAAAAAAGAGGGAGGGGGTAAATATAAAAAACGTCAAAAACAGGCTGCTAAACCCTCGATAATCAGCAAACTAACTGTTCCATAAAAAACGTTTTGGACAGGAGTGATAAAGCATCAAATTTCTTAGACCCCTGTAAATGGGCGTAGCGAATGACAAGTTGTTCGTCAATTGGCCTTAAACGCTTCCCGCCAGAATTCATACACCATCAACATCCAGCAAAGGCTTACGGGCAGCGCTTTCACGGCGTATGGCCAGATGATTTCATGTCGCACAAAAGCCGGAAACAAATCCGTGGAGCTCAGGGAGCTGAACACCAGCACCAGCAGCAAGAGTATCTGGTAAGCGTAGGGCAGGGGTTCTGTTCGTCCAAAGGCCCAGATGCCAATGCCGCTGATGGCCAGGATGTAGGTGGCGCTTTCTGAAGCATTGCTGAAGATGACCACGCTCACCAGAACCAAGCCCAGCAAGGTATAACGCGTTTGAAGGCTCATGGGCCTGAGCAGGAAGCGCAGCATGGGAATACCCATCAGCAGGGCGGCGGGAGCCAGCATCCACAGGTCGCGGAAGTTGCTGAAGCCGAACATCCTGCGCATCAGCCCGGGCGCGCTGATGTCCTGACTCAGGTCGGTGTCGTGCAGGTTCAGGTTCTTGCTGTGCTTCAGCTTCAGCGATTCGTACCAGTCGTAATAGGTCTGCACCAGGAAGTCCGGTGTGGTAAACAACAGCGGCGCCAGCGCCCATACCAGCAGCCAGAATAGAAACCCAAGCAGGAAGCGTAATCTGTTTTTGGAGAAGAGCAGGAAGGCCAGCCCGACGATGCCGTACAGCTTCACCAGAAAGCCCAGGGCAATGAGCATGGTGGCCCGGAAATCGCGGCCTTCGTGCACCCATACCCACGACAGCATGAACCAGGCAGTCAACATGGGATTGAACTGCACATTGCTCAGGCTGGTGCTCATTTCTACCAGGGAAAAGGCCAGTACAAGATTCTGCTGCGTTGTGCTGAGTGGCAGTCGGCGCACGGCATAAAGCAGGATGGCGGCGTTGGCCAGGCACCACAGGAAGCAGCCCAGCAGCGGGTGCAGCATGGAGAATGGCGCAATCACTATGCTGAAGCTGGGTCCGTAATGGTTGGCGTCATCGTATTCCCACCAGAAATCCCAGAAGATGTTCTGCTTGTTGGCCAGGTGCCTGATGATGCCCTCGAACAGCAGGTAGTTGTTCATGCCCCAGCGTCCGGCCGATATGCGGATGCAGGCCAGCACCAGCGCCACCGCCAGCCACAGCAGGCTCATGGTCGCAATGCGGCTGCGGCCTATGTGGATGTTTCCTTGTATGATGCGGTATAGTTGCTGCACGGTGGTTCAGGTACGGTGCGTAATGCCGGAAATAGGTTCAGGTCTTGCTCCAGGTGCTGCCTTCCTTGCCGTCCTTGATGCTGAAGCCGGCGGCGCTGAGGCGGTCGCGGATGGCATCGCTCAGGGCGAAGTTCTTTTCAGCCTTGGCCTGGGCGCGCAATTCCAGCAAAACCTGCATCACAGCGTCCAGGGCACCGCTGTCGGCAGCCTGCTCCTCTTTCACGCCAAGGATGTCTTCCATCCAGGTGTGGAACAATTGCTGCAAGGCTGCAATGTTCTCCTGATCCAAGGCCAGCTTGCCGTCGTTGGCGAGGTTGCACACCCGCGCGGCTTCAAAAAGCTGGGCTATCACCTGGGGTGTGTTCAGGTCGTCGTTCATGGCCGCATAGCAGGCTTCAGCGATGTCAGCCGCGGTATATTCATTGCGGTCGGAAGCTTTAAGTCCTTTGCTCAGTGCAGCGGCATTCCACAGCCTTTGCAGTCCTTTCTCTGCTGCCTGCAAGGCTTCATTGCTAAAGTCGAGCGTGCCGCGGTAATGCGCCTGCAGCATGAAGAAGCGCAGCGTCATGGGGCTGTAGGCCTGCGCCAGCAGCGGGTGATCGCCGCTGAACAGTTGTACTACGGTGATGCCATTGCCCAGGCTCTTGGCCATCTTCTGTCCGTTGATGGTGATCATGTTGTGGTGCATCCAAAAGCGGGCGGGGTTTTTACCTGTGCAGGAGGTGCTCTGCGCAATTTCGCTCTCGTGGTGGGGAAACAGCAGGTCCATGCCGCCACCGTGGATGTCGAATTCGTCGCCCAGGTATTTCCTGCTCATGGCCGAGCACTCTATATGCCATCCCGGATAGCCTTTGCCCCAGGGGCTGCTCCACTGCATGATGTGCTCCGGTCCGGCCTTCTTCCACAGGGCAAAGTCGTTGGGATTGCGTTTCTCTTCTTGACCTTCCAGCTCGCGCGATTCGTTGCCCGCACCGGCGATCAGGTCTTCCAGCACGCGGCCGCTCAGCTTTCCGTAGTGGTGGTTTTTGGCGTAGGCCAGCACATCGAAATACACGCTGCCGTTCACTGCGTAGGCCAATTCCGCCTCCATGATGGCCTGTATCATCTCGATCTGTTCGATGATGTGGCCGCTGGCCCGAGGTTCGATGCCGGGAGGAAGCACGTTCATCAGGCGCACCATGTCGTTGTAGGCCAAGGTGTACTGCTGAGCTACTTCCATGGGTTCCACCTGTTCCAGGCGGGCCTGCTTCTGCAGCTTGTCTTCGCCTTCATCCACATCGCCCACCAGGTGGCCCACATCGGTGATGTTGCGCACATGGCGCACCTGATAACCCAGATGTTCGAGGTAGCGGCGCAGTATGTCGAACACCACCGGCCCGCGGGTATGGCCCAGATGCGGAGGACCGTACACCGTAGGTCCACACACATACAATCCCACCCTTCCGGGCAGCAGGCTTTCAAAAGGTTCTGTTTTACGGGAAATAGTGTTGTACAGATGCAGTGCCGACATGGGCTGCAAAGTTAGCAAAGAGCAAAGGAATCCCCTTGCTGTGCTCAGGCCTAAGGATGCATTCCGTATTTAAGGATGATGGCCAGCTGGCCGGCGTGGTAGGCAGTATGAGAGCAAACCCTGCCCAGGGCCTGTGCCTTGGTGCGGCTGCCGAACTCCTTGGTAACCACGGTGCTTGACCAATCTGCATCGTGCTGGCTGTTCAGCGCATGATGCAGGGATTCAAAAGCAAAGTTTACATAATGCAATAATTCCGGCAGCGTGTTCCATTCGCCTGAATCGGCTTTCTCAATGACCGTTTTGGCCTGCACCTTCAGCTCCGACGCGCCAAAAACATTTTTTGCAAAAAGCAGTTCTACATCTCCTATATGTCTGATCAGGAATCCTGCACTGTTCTGTGAGGGGCTGAGTCGCTTGTTCAGGTCTTCTGCTGTGATGGCTGGAAGTTGTGCCGAAAATCGTGTTCGGCTTTCCAACCAGAGTTCAATAAGGTAACCGGTGCAGTAATCCATGTGCAGGCAAGATAGCCGAACACAGCAGGAACAGACCGCTTAATTCCCCGAACGTTGGAACGGATTTATCAAATCCCATTGTTCAACACTGAATGCGCCTGGAAGCAATGCCGCTGGCAGTAACAGAAAACAAGGAAGGACACCGGGCTCAGCGTCCGCCATACATGGCCTCGTAGTAGTCGCGGTAGCTGCCGCTGGTCAGGTGTTCCAGCCAGGCTTCGTTGGCAAGGTACCAGTCAACGGTTTGCTCAAAGCCTTCGTCAAACTGCACCGACGGGGTCCAGCCCAGCTCGCGTTGCAGCTTGTCGGCGTTGATGGCGTAGCGGAAGTCGTGCCCGGAGCGGTCAGCCACAAACTGTATGAGGGCAGCGCTTTCGCCTGCCACGCGGTTCAGCTTGCGGTCCATGATTTCACAAAGCTTGTGCACCAGGTCAATGTTCTTCCATTCGTTGTTGCCGCCAATGTTGTAGGTTTCACCGGCTTGTCCGCGATGGAAGATGACATCGATGGCGCGCGCGTGGTCGTTCACCCAGAGCCAGTCGCGCACGTTCTCGCCCTTGCCGTACACAGGCAGGGGCTTGCTGTTGCGGATGTTGTGGATCATCAGGGGGATCAGCTTCTCCGGAAACTGATGGCTGCCGTAGTTATTGCTGCAGTTGCTGATGACGGCGGGCAGCTTGTAGGTATGGTGATAAGCGCGCACCAGGTGGTCGCTGCCGGCCTTGCTGGCACTGTACGGGCTGTTGGGATGGTAGGGTGTTTCCTCGGTGAAGGCCGGGTCGCTCATCCCCAGTTCTCCATACACCTCATCGGTAGATACATGGTAGAAGCGGCCGTGCCCCATGTCGCCGTATTTGCGGAAGGCATTCAGCAGGTTCGCCGTGCCGACCATATTGGTCATCACAAACTCCAGCGGGTTGGTGATGCTTCGGTCTACGTGGCTTTCTGCTGCCAAGTGGATGACTCCGTGAAAGCGGTGGCTGTCGAACAGTTCTTCCAGAAAAGCCTGGTCAACAATATCTCCCTTCACGAAATGGTAATTGGCGGCCTGTGCAACATCGCTCAGGTTTTCCAGGTTACCGGCATAGGTGAGCTTATCCAGATTGTAGATTTCATACTCCGGATATTGGTGTACAAAAAGGCGCACCACATGGGAGCCAATGAAGCCCGCCCCGCCGGTAATCAGGATGTTCCTGGACATAATGATGCTTAACCTTTCTTGTTTTTCTTTTTACTTTTTCCGCTTGTGGAATTATCTGCGGGAACATTCACGGGGCTTGGCGCCGGTTCTTCCAGCTGAGGCATATCGGGCACAAAGGAGCCTTCGCCTTTTACGCCGTTCACGGAAACCACTTCCATGTCGAACACCAGGGTGGCATTGGGCGGTATCACACCGGGGTAACCGCGTTCGCCGTAGGCCAGGCCTGAGGGGATGATGGCGCGGTATTTACCGCCGTTTCCGGCCATGGTGAGCATTTCCAGCCATCCTTTGATCAGGCCGATGCGGCCCACCTCAAATTCCAGCGGCTGGCTTCGGTCGTAGGAGGCATCGAACTTGCTGCCATCGGTCAGGTATCCGGCATAGTGGATGGAAACCTGCTGTCCGTCTTTCAGTCGGGCGGTATCACCGGGTTTGCGGATGATGATGTAGCGCAGTCCGCTAGGGGTTTTCAGGGTATCCAGGCCCCTGCCGTCGAAGGGCTGGTGGTCAATAGGTTTCATCACTTCCAACAGCACCACGTCGAAAATCAGGTCGGCATTGGGCGGGATGGAGCCAGCGCCCATGCTTCCGTAGCCCATTGTTGAAGGGATGAGCAGCGTAGCACTGTCGCCGGTATTCAGCGCTGCGATGCCTTCATCCCAGCCTTGGATTACCTGGCCTACACCAAGCTGAAAGGGAATGGTACCCGCGTCGAAGGGCGTTCCATCGGTGAGCCTGCCGGCGTATTTCACCTTGACCATGTTGCCTGGCATGGCGGCATCGCCATTGCCTTTTTTGTGAATGATGCAGCGCAGTCCTCCGGGGAGGTTCATGGTGTCCTGAGCCTTTGCGCTCGGAGCGCAAAGGATGGCGCTGATGAGGAGGAAGTATAATTTTTTCATTGGATGCGAATGTCGTTAATTTCAAAAATTAGGTTGGCATAAGGTGGAATGCCGAAGCGCCCCTCTTTGCCGTATCCCATGTCGAAGGGCACCAGGAAGATGCCTGATTCCCCGTCTTTCAGGAACTTGGGCATGTGGCGCATGGCTTCGGGCTGGTATTCCTTGCCCAGTTCCAGTTCCATCTTGCGGCCTTCCATGCGGGTGTTGAGGAAATCACCCTCCATGCCCAGCACCTTGCCGGAAACATGCATGCTCACCCTTTGCCCATCCTTGATGGGTATGGAACCGCCGCCCTTGAAGATATGGTAGCGGATGCCTGTGGCTGAGTCGAGTGTGAAGCGCATGCCACTTTGCTTTTCGTAGGCTTCAAACTGCTGCTTCACCCGCCTGCGTTTGGCCATATAGTCTTCCCACTGGTATTTCTGAAACTCTTCCCTGGAAAGTGTTTTCTTCAGGGCGATGGTTACGGTGAGCATGCTGCCTTTGGCCACGAAGGCGGGGCGTTCCCAGCCTGTGCGCTGTTCCAGACTGTCCGACGAAATCTGGAAGCGGGCGCTGTCGTTTTCTGCCATCATCAGGATGGCCTGTATGAGTTCGTTTTGTTCCGGCAGGGCAGATGGCAACTCAAGCACGTGCGGGTCGGGGTCGCTGTAAGTGCTTACCAACACAGAATCGCCCGAGGCCATGGTGTATTCCATCAGCACTACATCGCCGCCGCGGGGTTTTCGGCCCTTGCCTGGTTCTTTCAGGAACTTGTAGCGCAGCCCGGATTCGGTTTTGTCATAGCCGCTGCAGGCTGCCAGAATGACCAAGGGTAACAACAGCAGGATGGAGCGTTTCATAGTTCGTTCAATTCGTCGCGATAATAACGGATCACTTCCTTGAATCTTGCAACTGCGGCTTCAAAAGTTTCGGAACTCTGTCCTCCGGCGGCGTTGTAGTGGCCTCCACCCTGGAAGTGCTTGCGGGCAAAGTCGTTCACTGAAAATCCTCCTTTGCTGCGGAAGCTCATCTTCACGAGCTTGCTGCGGTCTATAATCAACACTGCCAGGCGGATGCCCTGTATGCTCAGGCCGTAGTTCACCAGGCCTTCCGTGTCGCCGGTCTGCACCTGGAAACGCTCCAGGTCCTCTTTGCTCAGGGTAATCAGGGCCGTGCGGCAATCTTCCAGGATTTCCATGCGCTCGGCCAGCGTATAGCCAATCAGGCGCAGGCGTTCCTCGCGGAAGTTGTCGTACAGTTGTTCGTGGATATGGGCGATGTTGGCACCCAGCTCTATCAGGTCGGCAACGGTGCGGTGTGTCTCTGCTCGGGTGTTGTTGTGCCTGAAGTTTCCGGTGTCGGTGAGGATGCCGGAATACAGGCAGGCTGCGCTTTCGATGGAAACAGATTCTTTGCCGAATTGCCTGCTGATAAAACCATACACCAACTCACAAGTAGAGCTGGTTGCAGTAGTCCAGATGGCAAGGTCTTCGAAGCCTTCCGGCTCCTGATGGTGGTCAATCAGCACCTTCACGGCCCTGGCCGCACGCACCACCTCGCCCAACTCATTGATGCGCGACAGGGTATTGAAGTCGAGGCAGAACACCACGTCGGAATCATGCACGATGTTGTTGCAGGCAGCTTCATTTCCCTCGTAAATCATCACATGGTCGTTTCCCGGCATCCAGTTGAGGAAATCGGGATAGTCGGTGGGGGTGATGACCTGTACCTCGGCAACATGTGCTTTCAGGAAATGATACAGGCCCAGGCTGGAACCCAGGGCGTCGGAATCAGGCTTGTGGTGTGTGGTAATCACTGCCTTCTTCCAAGAGCCTTTGCGGAGGTATTCCGCGATGAGTTCATCCTGCATAAAGCTGCGAAAATACCACATAGCAGGGCAATTCATGCCTGCCCTTCGTGCTATCTTTGCCGCCGCATGTCGCACAGGAAAGTAACCATCACCGCGGCCTTGCCGTATGCCAACGGCCCTGTTCATCTGGGACACCTGGCAGGGGCCTATCTGCCCGCAGATTTTTATGTGCGCTACCGCAGGATGCTCGGCGACGATGTACTCTTTATATGCGGCAGCGACGAACATGGAGTACCCATCACCATAGGCGCTAAAAAGGAAGGCATCAGCCCCCAGGCGCTGGTGGACCGTAACCATGCCCTCATAAAAAAAACCTTCGCCGACTTCGGCATCTCGTTCGATATCTACGGCCGCACTTCTGACCCCATCCACCATGAAACTTCGCAGGAAATGTTCCGCGACCTGTTGGAAAAAGGGGCCTTTGATGTGGAAGAAACCCAACAGTTTTACGATGAAGCGGCGGGGCAGTTTCTCGCAGACCGCTACATCAGCGGCACCTGTCCCAAGTGCGGCAATCCAAATGCCTACGGCGACCAATGCGAACAATGCGGCAGCACGCTGAGCCCGCAGGAGTTGCAAAACCCGCGTTCCACCCTCAGCGGTAACCCACCTGTGCTGCGCCCTACCACCAACTGGTACCTGCCGCTGGATAAGTTGCAACACAGTTTCCTGAACCAGTACATCAACAGCCGTGAAGACTGGAAGTCCAATGTGCTGGGCCAATGCAAAAGCTGGCTGAACGAAGGACTCAAACCACGCGCCATGACCCGCGACCTCGACTGGGGTGTGCAGGTGCCGGTGGCCGGCGCCGACGGCAAGGTACTGTATGTGTGGTTCGAAGCACCCATCGGCTACATCAGCAATACGCGCAAGCTGAGGCCCGACGACTGGCAGCAGTACTGGACGGGCGATGCGGAACTCATCCACTTCATCGGAAAGGACAACATCGTGTTCCACTGCATCATCTTCCCGGCCATGCTGCATCTGTATGGTCATGGTTTTGTATTGCCCAAACAGGTTCCCGCCAACGAGTTCCTGAATCTGGAGGGCGCCAAGATTTCCACCTCGCGGAACTGGGCTGTTTGGGTGCATGAATATATGCATGATCTACCCGGAAGGGAGGATGAACTGCGCTATGTGCTGGGCTCCATCATGCCCGAAACGAAGGATTCCGAGTTTACCTGGAAAGACTGGCAAACGCGCATCAACAGCGAGTTGGTGGGCATCTTCGGGAATTTTGTGAACCGCGCCATGGTGCTTTGCGGAAAGTTCCACGAAGGGAAGGTGCCCGGCGCTGTGCCAATACAGGAAGTGCCTGCCGCCGTAAGGGAAGCCTGGGATTTATGCGCTGTGGAACTGCAATCTTCTCTGGATGCCATGCGCGACAGCCTGAAGCATTTCCGTTTCCGCGATGCCCTGGCTGAGATGATGAACATGGCCCGCGCCGGAAACAAGTTTCTGGCCGTTACAGAACCCTGGAAGCTGAAAGATGATTACCGCACCCGCGCCTTCATCCTGAACCGCGCCCTGCACATTGCTGCCAACCTGATGCTGGCTTCGGAAGTATTCCTTCCCAGAACCGCTGAAAACCTGACGTCGCAACTGGCATTCAGCCCCGACACAGCACTGCGCCTGCGCTTCTGGAAAGGCGAACTGCAAACCGAACTGCTCAGCGAACACCACAGCCTTGGCACGCCCGCACTGCTGTTCAGACAGGTGGAGGATGCAGTGGTGGAAGAACAAATACAGAAACTGAAGAATATGAATAAAGAATCTGCCGCTGATGCATCACCGGAAGGTCAGTTTGTAATGCAGCCCTTGAAAGATACCATCCAATACGACGATTTTGCGAAAATGGATATCAGGGTTGCCCGGGTGCTGGAGGCTGAACGCATTCCCAAGGCCGACAAGCTGCTGAAGCTGACCCTAGACACCGGCCTTGATACGCGTACCGTGCTGAGCGGAATCGCGGAACATTTTAGTCCGGAAGAGGTGAAAGGCCGCAGCGTTTTGTTGCTGGCCAACCTGGCTCCGCGCAACATGCGCGGCATCGACAGCGAAGGCATGATCCTGATGGCAGAAGGTGCTGATGGAAAACTCTATTTTGTGCAACCCGATGGCCCGGTGGATGCAGGCAGCAATGTTTCCTGATTTCATGCGCAAAGCCGGCTTGGCTGCGCTTTGTGTTACCATGTTCAGCGCCTGCGGAGGGAAGAACAGCGGCGTGGAAGGACAGGATTCTGTTTCGGCAGATGAACAACTGGCCCGTCAGTATTGCGGCAGTTGCCACCTATATCCGGAGCCGGAAAAGCTCAACAAGAACACTTGGAAGTTCGGTGTGTTTCCGGCCATGGGCCCCAAGGTGGGCATCTACCGGCACGGGGGCATCGACTATCCGCCGAATGAAAAGGGCGATACCAACCTGAGTACCAACCTGTTCCCCGATAACCCCGTCATTGACCCGGCCATCTGGGGTAAAATCCTCGATTTCTACCTGAGCCGCGCCCCGGAAGAGGTGCTTCCGCAGGTGCGCTATACCGGGATTGGAAATCCTACGGGACTGTTCAGCCCCTTGTCGCCCGAGGCCGGCGTGAAAGGCCCTATGACTGTGTTTGTGCGTATTGACCCCAGGCGTAAGCTTTTGTTCTACGGCGAAGGCAACGGCAATACCCTGAGCACCTATGGATCAGACCTGAAACGCCGCAGCACGATAACGCTTAAAGGTGCGCCTGCCTGGATCCACGACGATGGCAACGCGCTGCAAGTGACCAACATCGGCTCCATCTTCCCCTCCAACAAAAAAGAAGGCACGCTGCAGCAGGTGAGCATCGACGCACAGGGAGGGCTGAAAGCAGGTGCGGTAGTCATGGACAAGCTGCCGCGGCCTGTGATGATTCAAAAGGCTGACCTGGACGGCAACGGCAAAGAAGACTGGATTGTGAATGGCTTCGGTCACCTGGAAGGCGCGTTTTACTGGCTGCCCGATGGAGATGCAAAGCGCCGGAAGATGCTCCGACAGGAGCCCGGTGCGATTAAAACCGTTATCACAGACTTTAACAAGGACGGCAAAAGCGACTTAATCACCCTGTTTTGTCAGGGGAAGGAGGGCATATTCCTCTTTGAAAACCAGGGCAACGGCGAGTTTAAAGAGCGCAGGCTGCTGGAATTCAGCTCCCTGAATGGTTCTTCCGGATTTGAGCTTGCCGACATGAACGGTGACGGCCACACCGATATGGTATATACCGCCGGCGACAATGCCGATTATTCCATGGTGATGAAGAATTTCCACGGGGTGTATATCTACCTCAACGACGGGAAGAACAACTTTGCTCAGTCCTCCTGGTTTTTTCCGGTGAACGGCTGCTACAAGGCGTTGGTGCGCGATTTTGATATGGACGGCGACCTGGACATGCTCAGCCTGAGCTTTTTCGCAGACTATGTGAACCAGCCCAATGAAATACTGCTGTTGTTCACCAACCAGGGCAACATGCAGTTCCTGCCCACGGTGGTGGACGGCTTCCGCAATGGGCGCTGGCTCACGGCCGATGCCGGCGACCTGGATGGCGATGGCGACGAGGATGTGGTGCTGGGGAACTTCTCGCAGGGGCCCGGTCAGATTCCCAGAGAGGCTGCAGGACACTGGTTTACCCAGCCTGGGTTTATGTTGCTGAGAAACAATACGCGATGAACCTGTTCAGATATTCCATCGCCCTGATGTTTGTATTGTTTGGGGCGGTGCAGTTCAACGATCCAGACCCAGAGTACTGGGCATCCTGGTATTTTGCGCTGGCACTGTTGTGCGTATTGGATGCACGGGGGAAGCTGTCGCGCTATGTATGGCTGATGCCGGCACTGATTGGGCTCATTTGGCTCATCAGCATCTGGCCGGATGCCTGGGAAGGATTAGGCTTGGGTGATGGCATGCAGATGAAGACCGACAATGTGGAGCGCGCCAGAGAAAGTGGAGGCTTGCTCTTATCGGCGTTGTTCGCGCTGTTTTTCTTCCGCTATCGCGGGGTGCGCAAATAAGATTGCTTGCTTATCTTTGCAGCCCTTTTGAATTCCGGCCTCGTAGTTCAATGGATAGAATAGATGTTTCCTAAACATTTGATACAGGTTCGATTCCTGTCGAGGCTACTAAGATTTTGTTCAACAGGTCAAGAAATTTTACTTCTTGATAGCGAGCAAGGCCTCGCTACCGCGAGGCTTCGCTTTGCAAATAGCGCACATCGACGCAGAGGCTACCAGAAATTTAATAGACCGGTCACTGAGAAACCGCAACGAAGTGGCGGTGTATCAGCTTGCCCCCCCTGTCGCTCATTGCATTCGCTTACGGGGGAGTATAGCGAGCGGCGGGGAAGAGCACCGGGTGGTTGCCAAGCGAATTACAGAGTATATCAATATTCTGCCAATGTCACTTCCCCAACGCTTCGCTACCGCTTGCCCTGTTAGAGCGTGTAGCAAACGACAGGGAAAGTCGAGGGACACCATGACATAAAATCCATCGCTCCCGAAACTCCCATGGTGCTCACAGCCTGCATACAAGCAACACCATTTCCTTATTTTTGTCCATCCAACCCTAATCCATGAAACGCCTGCTCAATGCCTCCTTAGCCCTGATGGCCCTTTGTTCGCTCAACAGCAACGTCAGCGCCCAATCCAAAACCATTGAGGAAAATCCCGACTTTGATGTGCGTATTACTTTGTCTAAGCTGGAAAGTGATTCTAAAAAAGACAAATACCTGATGGAAGTTTCATTGGTAAACAAACGTGATTACGACCTTTTTTACGCGGTAGCCAAAGGCGACGGGGATCAGAATACCCGTTCAGCCCTGGGTTCCCTGAAAGTACACAATGCTACAGGCCTGATTAAATCTACGGCCGTATCCGGGACACCTACCCGCTGGGAAACTACCAACAACGAAATACTGGTGCAACTGGGCAAGAATGCTACCCTGAAAACGCAGTTTAAATTTTCCGTACCCAAGGGAAATCAGCCTGTAGTTACTTATACAGGTGTCAATGCCCCTAAAAAGTTGGAAGACTTCAGTCTGCGCCTCAACGCCGCGCTGGTGAACGGCACTTGGAACAGCAGCTGCCTCACTGCTCCCATCACGCTCTCTTACGTGGACACGGGTGCCGTGCACTACATCCTGCAATCCATCAACGGTCGGAATATCAAATGGATAAAACAAACAGAAAACACCTTTGCCCGCGCTGAATCATTTGGCACCACCCTGAGTTTTAATCGCTCCAATGGACAGTTCTTCTATACCAATACGGATGGGATTTTCTGTGTGTGGAGGAAGGAAGAGTAAATATAAAGGCTGTATTCCTGTCCGGTATTTCCGCATCTATAGACGCCTTTGTCGGCAGAATTCAGATTTATGTAACTTAATCGGGCTTCAGCTGTTTTAAAACCAGTATTCTTGTAACAAGTGAAGCATTTACTGTCTGCATTATTGCTGTTCATCACTTCTGTTTTTCATGTCGCGGCTCAGGATGTGTCTGTGGTGGGAACCGTACGCGACACCGCCATGATTCCGTTGAATGATGTGGCTGTGTTCATTAAAGACGGTCGCCTGCTGGGCCGCACCAATGGCAGCGGAATGTTCAGCACCAAGCTTCCCGCGGGTACCTACGATCTGGTATTCAGTCACCCGCAATACGAAAGCGTCATCGTACCGGTAACGCTGCACTCGGATGCCCTGGCAGAGGCGGATACCTTCATGATTATGCTGACACCGAAGGTGCTTACCTTCAACGAGGTGCTCATCACCGCACGCCGCAAAGACCCTGCCCCGGAAGTGATGCGCAAGGCCATCCGTAACCGGGATCGCTGGGCCATGCAATACCAAAGCTTGCAAAGCGAATTGTACATCCGTGCAGTAGAACAGATAGAAGCCCCGCCTAAAAAGAAGCGCAGCGGCTTTGCGGAAAAGGAAGAAGAACAGGCAGACAGCCTGCCCTCTGATGAAGCCAACGACAGCAACCGCGTGTCGTATAACATGGCAGAGGTGGTGCTCACCCGTCATTACCGGCAGCCCGGGAAAATAAAAGAAGTGCGCAGCGGCGTTTCCAAGCGCGGCGACCCCTCGGGCTTATTTTATCTTTCTACCACCGAAGCGGACTTCAACCTGAACCGCAACCTGATGTATATACCGGCGTTGAGCGACCAACCGCTGATGTCGCCGCTGAGTAATACGGCCATGCTGGGCTATAAGTTCAAGCTGCTGAAGATTCTGTACGACAGCAACGGCACCAAGGTTTATCGCATCAGCGTGAAACCCAGGCAAACCACCAATGCCCTGTTCAGCGGGGTGCTGGAAGTGGTGGACAGCCTCTATTATGTTCGGTCCGTGCAACTCGATTTTCCCTCTAATGTGCTGAATGAATATGACAAATTCCGCTTCAGCCATAGCTATGGATTTCAGGATTCGTTTCTGTTGCCCAGGCGCTTAGACCTGGACTATGAAGCGAAAGCCGGGAAATCCCGTTACTCCGGCACAACGATGGTTCGCTATCGCAGCCATCAGGTGAACAGGGCTTACCCACCTCGCTTCTTCGACAATGAACTGAGCAGCGCCACCAAGGAGGCCTACGAGCGCGACAGCAGCTACTGGGCAGGCAAGCGCATGGAACCGCTCAATGAGAAGGAACTCCGCTTCGTGAATCGCGACGACTCCATCCGCCGCGTCAAAGAAAGCAAGGCTTATAAGGACAGCGTTACGCGGGTAATCAATAAGGTAACCTTGGCAAAGCTCTTCCTGACCGGGCAGCAATACGTGAACCCAGACAAGGGCTGGGATCTGGCTTTTATCCCCCTGTTGTTTACCTACAACCCCGCGATGATAGGCGGAGGAAGGGTCAACTTCCAGGCCGCCGCCTCCAAGGAGCTAAAAAACAAACAGCGCTACTACCTGAGTCCCAACCTGAACTATGGCATCAACAACCGCGACTTGAAAGGGGATGTTTCGGCAAGCTGGCTCTACAACCCCTTTTCCAGAGGTACCATCAGTGTGTCGCTCGGCCGTAACTTCGGGTTCATCAACCCCTTCGACGCCTACATCAACCTGTTTCGCCGGTCCAATTTCTACGAGCACCAATACCTGAACATCACCCACCGCGGGGAACTTGCCAACGGACTATACCTCGGAGTGGCCGCCGAATTCAGCGATCGCCGCGACATCAGCGGATACCGCTTTGACGCCACCGGTGATTCACTTTTTGAAAACAACAATCCGCTAAAGTTCGAACCCTACACCGCCGCCTATACGCGCATCACCCTGTGGTACACACCTTTTCAGAAGTACATACGCGAGCCGTATCAGAAAGTGGTGCTGGGTTCAAAATGGCCAACCTTTGTGGCGCAATACCGCAAGGGCTGGAAGGGCGTGGCCGGCTCTCAGGCTGATTTTGATTACATGGAGTTTCGTATGGAGCACGATTTCCCGCTGGGCCTTGCAGGCAGAAGCGAGTTCCGGCTCACAACGGGAAGATTTTACAATACCCGCAACGTTCAGCTGATAGACTACAAGTATCAACGCCGCGGGGATCCATTCCTGCTCACCTCGCCGCTGTACACTTTTCAGATGCTTGACAGCACATATCCAACCTTCCGCCGCTACTTTGAAGGGCATTATACCCACCATTTCAACGGAAGTATTGTCAACAAATTACCCTTCCTTAAGCCCCTCGAATTAAGGGAAGTGGCCGGTGGATCTTTCTTGTTTTCTTCAGAAAGAAACATGAGCCACTTCGAAGCTTTTGCCGGTGTTGAACGGGTATTTCGTTTGTGGCGTGAACGGGTGAAGTTCGGATTCTACTACGCCGTCGCTGCTTCCAACCAGTGGAATGGGTTGCGCAGCACCTGGAAGTTTGGTTTCAGCACCTACAACAGGTTTAGCAACCAGTGGAACTGAGGAAGGGGCTTACTTGCGAATGGCAGCAAGAAGTTCTTCGCTCAATGGCTCAACTTTAGAGGGGAAATAAGCCTGCAAACGGCCCTGCCCGTCCACCAGGAACTTGTTGAAGTTCCATGAAACATTCGCATCCAAAGCGCCGTTGAGTTTCTTCTGGGTAAGCCACTGATATACCGGATGCTGGCCATCACCGCGCACCTTGATTTTTTCACTCATCAGGAAGCTCACACCGTAATTCTTCTTGCAAAAGGTGCTGATTTCTTCAGCACTGCCCGATTCCTGCATGCCAAACTGATTGCAGGGGCAACCTATAATCACTAAGCTGTCCTTCATCATGCGATGCAGTTTTTCCAGGTCTTCGTATTGCCGTGTGTAACCACAAGCGCTGGCTGTATTGACAATCAGCACCTTCTTCCCCTTGAAGGAAGAGAAATCAATGCTGTCCTTGCCATCCAGCGTGATGATTTTCAGGTCATAGAAACTGGCAGATGGCTCTGCACCCTCAGCAACTACACTCTTGCTCTGTCCGCTCATGCAACCCTTTATCAGCAGGAGCACAGCGCCGGAAGCAAGGAAATACCATATTCTTTTCATGTACATTAAACCGCATGAAGGGGGATTTTGTTCATCGCAAGTCCTAGTAAATATGTATTTTCGGACTTTGGTATGAACTTCAGTTCCTGGAAGCTCCCCGTGCTGGCCGCTTTGGTTTTAAGCGCCTGTATCGATGAAGAACCGCCCTTCGTCATCAGAAAAATTGAAAAACCTCTGAGCGATACCACCTATGTGGTTGCTGCCACTCCGGCAGCTCAAGACAAGCACGTGATGCTGTTTGACATTACCGGCGTGCGCTGCAACAACTGCCCTGAAGCTGCGGTGAAGGCGAAGCAGATTTATGATTCCAGGGCTGGGAAGGTCCAGTTGTTGTCGGTGTATTACACCATACCAGGCGGATTGATTTCTATGCCGTGGAAAGGAGAGGATACGTTAAATAATACCGCGGCAAATGAAATGGTGGAGGCCACCGGAGTATCAGTGAACTCCATGCCCAACGGCATGATTGACCAGGCGCTGTTCAACACATCCAGGCTGCTGGGCATCAACGAATGGGATGCCAGGATGAATGAACGTCTGGCCCTGACTACGCCGGTGAATGTGGAGCTCAGCAGTGTATATAATCCGACACTGCACGAAGCGCTGATCAGCATAAAGGTGATTTATACCCAGGACAAGAGCGGTGAAACCCATCGTTTGACCATAGGGTTTTCTGAAGATGATATCCTGGGGAAGCAAAGCGACAAGGATACCACTGGAGGCATCCGCTACGGATATACCCACAACCATGTACTCCGCGCTGCAGTCACTGCAGCCTCCGGCGATTTGTTCAAGTCGCCCTTGCAGGCGGGAAGGGTTTTTGAAAAGCAATACCGCGTGAAGCTGCGCAGCCATTGGGATGCACAGAAGATGCATGTATTTGCCTTTGTGCAGGATGATGCCAGTAAAACCATCCTGAACTGCCGCGATGCCGAACTTGCTCCCTGAGCATGAACCAAAGCTGGGACCAACTGCTCGCCGGATTTCAGGCCTACCTGAAGCTGGAGCGCTCCCTTGCTGAACATACAAGAATATCCTACAGCGCAGACGTTGCCAAGCTGAAACAGTGGATGCCCGAACAGGATCCACGCAGGTTCAGTCCTGCGCAGTTGTCTGCATTTATCGTTTGGATAGCGGAACTGGGTTTTACACCCGTGTCGCAGGCCCGGATATTATCGGGGGTGAAGGCTTTTTACCGCTATCTGTTGCTCGACCGGCAGATAGAACTCAACCCCGCTTCCCATATAAAAACGCCGAAGACCGGGCGAAAACTGCCGGTATTTCTCAGCCCGGAGGAAGTGGATCTGATGATTTGCTCGGTAGACCGCAGCAAACCCTTTGGGGAACGCGATGCGGCCATCCTGGAAGTGCTCTATTCCTGCGGGCTGCGCGTTTCTGAACTCACCGGCCTGAAGCTGCAGGATGTTTATGCTGATGAATCGCTGCTGCGGGTTACGGGGAAGGGCAACAAACAACGCCTGGTACCCATTGGCGACATGGCCCTGAAGCAGTTGGGCGCATACTTCCTGGCGGTGCGCAACCATCAGGATATCCCCGCCGCACATAAGGATTATGTGTTTTTGAACCGCTTCGGAAAACGCCTGTCCCGGGTTTCGGTGTTTACCATGATTCAGAATCTGGCAGTGCTAAGCGGTATCCAGAAGCACATCAGCCCGCATACCTTCAGACATTCCTTTGCCACCGCTTTGGTGGAAGCCGGTGCCGACCTGCGCGCGGTGCAGGAGATGCTTGGTCATGAGAGCATCACCACCACAGAAATCTACACCCATTTGGAAACGGATTACCTGAAAAGCACCATCATGCAATTTCACCCTGCTTCGAAGCGAAAGCAGCGCTGAAAGAGGGTAGGTACTCGTTGCTGTACCATTCGTGGATGCGGTGTGCCACGGGAATGGGTTCATCTGTTTCCAGGCACAAGACCACAGATTCCTGATCCAGCCAATTCCCGAACTGATGCCAATAACCCGGATTCATGCTGCCCCAGTTGCCGTGCTCATCAGGCAAGGTAGGGCAAAGCAATTCCAATCCGCGCTGAAGCAGTTCCGTGGAGTCAAACGCCTTGTTCAGTCGGCTGCGGCTGATGGTTTCAGCACATTGCTCCGGATGGGTGGCCAATTCCCGGTAACCGCGGGCTGTTACCTCCAGAAATAATTTGAAATCAGGCTCGTATTCATCTAAGAGGCAGCGGTGGGCCACAAACAGGTGCATATAACCGGCCTGTACGCCGTAATCTTCCGGTTTGAACAGGTTTAGTTTGATGCCAGCTTGCTCTGCCAGGGGAATCCTTTTGGGAATACTTACCCAGGTGGCGTCTATATGGCTGTGCAGCAATTGGTTCCACAGTTCTTCCCTGGGAGGAGTGAGCATGCGAAACATGCCGCATCCGCCGCTGTTGCGCACCATTTTGCGCAGTATTGCGGCCTCAAATCTCGCCTGATGTGCGCCATAGCGCTTCCCGTCAAGCTGTGCCGGTGAAGTGATGCCGGACTGCTTCAAGGTGGCCAGGGCTGTATGGTGTTCCTGCTCTATGGTGGCAATGGCTACCACATCCATTTCCTGGCGCAGGGTTCTGTAACTCACTATCGCTTCTGCCGGCGCAATGGCCAGATGCACCTGGCCGCTCACCAGCAGCTTCATGGGAGAAGCAAATGATTCAGGATCTATCAGTTGAAGTTCCAGGCCCGCCTCCCGATACCAACCGCGGGCTAATGCCAAATACATGCCCGCATGCAGCACACTCGGCATTCCTTCAAGCGCAACCCGGATGGATTTCATTCCCTTAAGGAACAAGCCACCTGCATTTTGGTTTTACAACAGCTTCGCTTTCAATTGCTGCAAATGCTGTATGGTAGCTGTTTTATCGTCGCCTGACATGTCGGCTGCATCCTCCAGATAATCAATAACATCCTGGATGGTATTCGCTGCCATCGGGTGCCAGGCTTTTTGTTCGGGCTCTGTAAGCCAGTTTTCAAGGTACTGGCTCAGCTCCAACGAAGATTTCGCGTTGAGGGATTTAAGGAACTCTGCCGTTTCGCCGATGCGTGTGGACCTTGGAATCCGCTCGTTGCGCAGCAATTCCTTCAGGGAAGAAGCTTCACTGCCTTCAGGCAATAATTCAAACAGGCGTTTGGCCCAGTGGATGGCCAGCTCTGGTTCTGGAGTCAGCAACCCGGCGCGGGCATATTGCACGGCCATGGCACTGTCGCTGATGGCGTAGATGGCTGCACGCGACATGGCGATGCTTGAGTCTTGGGTGAGTGCTACAAACAGGGTGTTCAGCGACGCATCGGGTACATCTTCTGAGGTACTGCTCAACCAGCGCAGGGCCGCCAGACGCACGCTTCGTGAAGGATCGTTAAACACCATTTCCTTCACGGTAGGGCGCAACAGCCGGATGCACTCCTCACGGGCATCTGTAAGGTACATATTCGCCAGCAATGCTGTTTCCCGCACCCAGGCGCTGCGGTCTTTAGTGGCATCCAGGAAAAATCCGGGCAGCAGGGGAACATCGGCGGGTTCATAGCCGTCACGGAGCACGTTCACAATGGCGGCCTCGCGCATCCAGGCTTCCGGAGCCTGCTTCATACGCGCCTGCAGGGTTTTCAGGCCACGCGGGGTCAGGCTATCACCCAGGGGGTTGCCCGACTGCGTCAAGGGTACCGGAAAAGTTCCGGACCCATCCAGCAGCCACCAGTCGGGTGCCGTTGGTAAAGGAATGCTCAGGCTGTATTCGTTTTCTTCGGAGCTTTCTGTTGTTGCATCGAGCATAACAGCATGCCTGCTGATGTTGTTTCCGGCGCTCACCAGCATGGTGAAGGGGAAACGCACCTGTTCCGGCCTACTGTTTTCCCATGCTACGGATACAATCAATTCAAGGGTTTTAGATTCAGCACGGTACTGACCTTCAGCGCTGATGTCAGGGCTTTCCGGTGTTTGGTACCACTGGGTAAAGAACCAATTGAGGTCTTCGCCGCTCACGGCTTCATAGGCCATCCTCAGGTCGGCCAGTTCGGCGGTGCCGAAGGCGTGTTGCTTCAGGTAGTGGCGCATGCCGGCGAAAAAGAGTTCATCACCCAGATAGCCGCGCAGGTGATGCAAGATGAGGCCACCTTTCTGATAGCTCAGGGAATTGAACATATCATCCGGATCATCGTGGTAGTGGTTGATGACCTGCTGCCGTGGAGCGCTGCTGCGCACAATAGCCCAACGCCAGCCGTCCAGCAGTTCGTCGGCCCTGTCTTTTCCGTACTTGTATTCGCGCCACAGGTATTCACCATAGGTGGCAAAACCCTCATTCAGCACCAGATTGGCCCAGCTTTCACAGGTGACCAGATCGCCAAACCAGTGGTGGAAGAGTTCGTGAGAAATGTAGTCTTCCTCGGTATCATCAAGGTGCTGCCGCTCGTTGTGCTGCAGGTTTGAATTGTGCACCACGGCCGTGGTGTTTTCCATGGCCCCGCTCACAAAATCGCGCACCACCACCTGATCGAATTTATCCCATGGATATTCTACGCCGGTGATCTTTCCGAAGAAATCAATCATCTCCGGGGTGTTGCCAAACACCATGTTTGCGTAACGGGCATATTCAGGTTCCGTGTAATAATGCACCGGAACATCATCGCTGCGCTTGTCGGTGGTGATGGTCCAGTTGCCGATGGCCACCATGGCCAGATACGGCGCATGCGGTTTTTCTTGCTGCCATACGTCGGTACGGGTGCCATCTCCATTCTTGGTGCTGTACAGCATGGTGCCGTTGGACAGGCTCACCAGTGTATCGGGGAAGCGCAGGCTGATCCACTGGGTGGTTTTCTGGTTCGGCGCATCGAGCGTAGGGAACCAGTGGCTGTTGCTTTCTGTTTCGCCTTGGGTCCATACCTGGGTGGGCACATCCGGGTCAATATTCCGCGGGTCAATAAAGTAGATGCCCTGGTCGGCGGTGATGGCTTCCCCGGGTTGCTCCACCACCTGTTTTGGCAGGGTATGGTAGCGCAGTTCAATTTCTATGGTGTCATCTGCGGCAATGGCCTGCTGGAAGAACACCGTGCAGGTGGTGGTATCGGCATTTTGTCGATACACCAGAGGCCGAGAGATTTTTTCCTTCAGGTAAACCCCTTCGATGACCATTTTTTTCGCATCCAGCACCAGCGAGTCGCGACTTTTTGCAAAGGTGCTCAGCCGCAGTCTTGCCAGTCCGTTCACCCGCTCGGCAGGAATGTCAAAATCCAATTCCAGCCGGGTATGCACCAAGTTCCAGAAGCGCGTGGCGGAGGGTTTATAGATGGCGGGTTCTTCCGGTGCTTCTTCCAGATATTCCTCATTGAATTCCGGATAAACATATTCCTGTTCTTTCTTTTTCAAGAGGCCACAGGATGCCAAAAGCAGCAGGGGCAGAACGGCGGGCAGGATGCGATGGTTCATCAGAATCGGGACAGTTGTTCGAAGCGGCCTACGCGATCGGCGAGGTCCTGTTCGTTGATTTCCAACAGACGTTCCGGACCGAATTTTTCCACGCAGAAGCTGGCCAGGGCACTGCCGTGCACGATGGCTTTTCGCATGGTGTCGAAATCGGTTTTGCCGTGACGGGCGATGTACCCGATAAATCCGCCTGCGAAGGTGTCACCGGCGCCTGTGGGGTCGAACACTTCTTCAAGCGGCAGGGCAGGGCAAAAGAAGATGTCATCGCCATGGAACAGCAGAGCACCGTGTTCGCCCTTTTTGATGACCAGGATGCGTGGGCCCATGTTGCGGATGATCTTGGCGGCCTTTACCAGTGAATATTCACCGGAAAGCTGACGGGCTTCTTCGTCGTTGATGGTCAGCACATCGGTCAGGGTAAGCGTATGGCGCAGGTCGTCCATGGCGCTTTCCATCCAGAAGTTCATGGTATCCATCACCACCAGTTCCGGTTTTTGGTCCAGGCGTTCGATGACCGTGCTCTGCACTTTTGGGCTCAGGTTGCCCAGCATGATGTAGCGGCTGTTGCGGTAGTTCTCGGGCAACACCGGGTCGAAGCTGCCCAGCACGTTGAGCTCGGTAGCCAGCGTATCGCGGGTGTTCATGTCCAGGTGGTAGCGGCCTTTCCAATAAAAGGATTTCTCCCCTTGTTTCACCTGCAAGCCTTGGGTGTTTACGCCGCGATGGCGCAGGGTATCCACAAAATCCTGAGGGAAATCTTCACCCACCACGGCCACCAGATTTACGTGTTCGTGGAGCAGGGAAGAAGCCAGACTGATGTAAGATGCAGCACCGCCAACAATGCGGTCGGTACTGCCAAAGGGAGTTTCAATGCCGTCAAAGGCCATGCTCCCAACTACGAGAATTGACATAGGGTGCAAAATTCCGGTATTTCCGCCAATACCGTTCAGCCGCGGGTGAAAAGGAGAAAGGTTTTTGAAAAAAATTTCTTTTTGAACGAGATTTTTTTATTTTTGCAGCCCCTTCTGAAGGGGAAACTCCTCGATAGCTCAGCCGGTTAGAGCGAGCGGCTGTTAACCGCTAGGTCGTTGGTTCGAGTCCAACTCGGGGAGCACTAAAAAAATAAAAAAGGTTACACTACGCTTAGTGTAACCTTTTTTTTATTTTTGTTGAAATTATAATTTATGAAAACGCCATTCAATAAATTTATATATGTAGGATTTCTGGCCTTGGGCTTGTATCAGGCTTTGCTGAATAAGGATTACATTCAAGCCGCCTCCTCAATGGGTATTGGATTAGCATTTGACCCTTTTGATTCAGAACAAAAGTGGAATGACAGACCTACGTGGCAAAAGGCAGTTTTGATTATTCACCTGGCCTTGGTCGCAGCATTGTTTGGGTTTGGCATTGGTTTGAATGACAAATAGACCTCCTGCAAACTTGCATTAGGTTCAACCCTTCAATTTCCTGATTGCCAAATACGCTATCAAACAATTACAGCTGCATCTTTCGTCTTTAAGGGGAGCAAACGAAAGCCGCTGTATGGTGGCTTTTTTGTTTGCCCCGAGTTGGGCGAGAACTTAGCGAAGCGGTCTCACAATCAAGGGAGAAATTTTATCCCGTATTAGTGATTGTGCGAAGGATAGGCGCCGCGCAGCGAGCTGTGCGAGGCACGAGCCTGCGGATGCCCGGTAAGCAGGGAAGCCCAACCAGATACATGCAGCTTTTTTTAGAAGTTTCAGGTGTTTTTTTTCGCCCTCATACCTGAAAGGAATTTCTGTAGGCATCCACAACAAGAAGAAATCGTTTGACAATCTTTTGAACCTGCATCCGTTATGTTGGGGCAACAGCAATGAAACAGGCAGCATTTTTACTCACGTTGACTACCTTTAGTTTATATGGACAGGACAAGGCAAACGTTAATTCAATGTTGCAACGTCATAAGCTTCAAATCGGACTCAATGTTTCGCCTGACCTTTGTTATCGGACGCCCAGAAACAATGATGGCGATCCAACAACAGACTTATTTATTGAACTAATCAACAAAAATGAGCTGTTCAAAGCAGGTTATACCGCCGGGCTGAATGTATGCTATAACAAGAACAACTCCTTTGGGTTTGAAACCGGAATTCAATACGCCAACAAAGGAATCAAAACAAAAATAAGGAATCTTTATCCCCTTCAGCCTGATCCTTTTTCACCCGAGAAGGTAAGGAATGTTTATAGCTACCATTGCATTGATGTCCCATTAAAGGTGAATTATACTACAGGTAAAAAGAAGTTTCAGTTAATAACGAGCTTGGGGCTGACAACAAATATTTATATCAGACAAACGAATACTTCCTATTATTTCTACCCGGGACGAACGGAAAAAGTAATACAGGCTATCAGCAGTGATATCAACAGGGTAAATGTATCGGCGGCCATAAGTGTTGGCCTTAATTATCGCATGAATGATAAGAACAGCTTGAGAATAGAACCGTCTTTCAGGCATGTTTTCATCAAGAGAAACTATACTCCGATTGGTTATTATTTATTCAGTTCCGGCTTAAATATTGGTTATTATGCGCATCTCTGATTATGAGTAGTATCTTTTAACGTAGATTCAAGGTTCAGCAGGGGTAAAGGTGGTCCAAATGCCATTTACACTCCACTTTCCGGGTAAATCCGCAACTGAATTTGTAGTATCTTTTATATAACAGCCGCTTCCAATTTTGCGATGTCGAACTTTGACATTTGCATGAAGGCATATGCGGCTTTGGGAGCAGTTTCAGGATTCGTCATGAGTTTACCGAGAATACTGGGTACTATCTGCCAAGAAACACCATATTTGTCTTCGAGCCAGCCGCATTGCCCTGCTTTCCCCTCTTTGGTGAAATAATCCCAATAGTAGTCTATTTCTTCCTGACGATCTACGCTCAGAACCAAGGATATTTTTTCATTGAAATTCAGGTTGGGCATGCCATTATTTAAAATCATAAATCGCTGCCCTGTCATTTCGAAAACTACGGCCATCGGATTTTCGGAAATAAATTTAAAGTCGCTAAAAATGTGCTGATAGTATTGCGCCATTGTTTTAGCATCGTCATGCCATAAACAGATGGAAAATTGCGTAGCCACAGATGGTTAGGGTTTAAGGAATTACCTATTGAGGCTGCTCTGGTTCTCAAATCCAATCAGTTCATCATACCCCATACTCTGGTTGCGGTGATACACCATCACCTGGTACACATTTTCGGTGGCGGCATGGGTACCTTCAAATACAACCGGATCGGGGATGCCGTCGCCGTTATCTACGGCGAACATATAATTGTAGTAGGCCTGTTTAAGCAGGGTAGTGCATTCATAGGCGCCCAGTGCGGCGTTCCAGGTCATGCGCAGCCGCTCTTTCATTTGCCAATCGCTTAATTCTCCCCATACGTACACCTGTTGTCCGCTGGGAAGCGGTTCGCGGGTGGTCAGGGTAAAATGCGTCCATACGTAATCGCTTTCGGTTTGTGAGGGTCCGCTGCCGTCGGCATTGCGGATAACCATGCGCCCGTTGTAGTCGGCATACATCACATAATTGCTGTAGGCGCGGTTGGGTTCGAAGTTCACCACCGCATGCTTTTGTCCCTCTTCATCGTATTTACGTCGCACGTTAAAGCTCAGCTGGCGCAGGCTGCGGATGTCAAAGAAGCGGAACTCGTTCAGGCCGGGGAAGGTATTGCCCTGCTGGTAGTCGAAGTTGTAGGTGTTGCCCATAATGAACAGCGGTTTCAGGGAAATGGTCTTCTCCCAGTTATTGTTCTGCATCACTACGGTTTTCAAGTCCTGATAAGGATTGGGAATAGCATAGGCCGGGGCGGCGGTAAACACATAATCCACCTCTTGTTGCTTGAATCGGTTTTGTACTTGGGTGGCCGGCATCACCTGGGTTTCCAGTCTGCCTTTTACGTCCAGTACCATCATGCGTCGGCTCAGCACAATGTCGTTCTCGTTAAAGTTGCGGTATACCAGCAGCAGGTAGTTTCCGCTGATTTTAGGCCTTGTTTGCGGACCGGGAACTTGCACGCGGTAATGGGTGTATTGGATGGTGGTGCTGTTGCTGAAGAAATATTCTTCCAGGTTTTCAAAGCCCATGCCTTCCAGGGTTTGGAACTTATTCAGTGAAGTGGGGTTCCAGTTGGCATCGCAATGCATCAGGGTGTACTGATAGAAGTCGTTGGTCGGCTTCATCTCGTCAAATTCCAGGTTCATGGTTTCCCCACTGCCCAGATTGATCATGGGAGCGTTGCCGTTGCCGACGGTTTGATAAAACAACACGGTGCGCACCGGATCCTCGTACACGCGGTTGGCGTATTCCAGCGGCACAAAAGCGGCCTGCAGTGACGCGGTTCCGGCAGCAAGAAACAGGCTGCACCATAAATACGCTTTAAACATCGTTACAGAATTATGCAAAAATGGACAAAAACCATTCCATGAGGGCTTTTTTTCCGCTTTAACAGGGCTCCAGGTGTAAAACTTTAAAAAGGTGGATATGGGGTCTGACGCTATTTTGCAAGAACAGCCATGAGCAATAAACCGCGCAAGGAGAACAAACCAATAGAGTCATTTGCAGGCGGCTCACCCAAGACCGATGAGCCCGCACCCATCAGCCGCGCTGAGTGGAAAGGTATTGCACTTTTGCAGAACGAGCGCGCCCGGCGCGTGGCCGGATTTTTCCTGCTGGTAAGTTCTTTGTTCCTGTTTATTTCCTTCATCTCGTTCTTTTTTACCTGGAAGAGCGATCAGGATATGATGCAGTCCGGCAACTGGAAATTATTTAGTATCAGCAATCCGGAGGCGGCTGCCAATGCCATGGGTTTCATGGGTGCCTGGCTTAGCTATGTGTTCGTTCATAAGGGTTTTGGTGCTGCAGCATTTTTGCTTCTGCCTTTTCTGGCCTTGTGCGGATTAAACCTGCTAAGCGGATATAAACCCTTTTCCTTGCTGGCCGTGTTCGTCCACAGCCTCCTGGCTGCCAGCTGGCTCAGCCTGCTGTTTGGTTACCTGCTGCAACTGCCTTTCCCTCTAATGGGTGGCGCCTTTGGTTATTACGGTGTGCAATGGCTCCAAGGCTTTGGCGGCGTGATAGGCGCCTTCCTGGCTATTGGCGGCATCGCCCTGGTTTACCTCATGGTATTTTTCAATTTCCGCCCTTTTCCGCAGCGTGCTGCAACGCCTGATCCTGCTGCAACTCCGCCGGTGGCAGCGCCCAGGGCAAAACCGGCACCGGTAACGCCTGAACCTGAAGCAACACCAGTTTTTGAGCCGCAGGCCAACATTGTTGAAGACATTCCTTTTGAACACATCCCCCTGATTGTGGAAGATATTCCACCTTTTGCGCCGCCGCCACCTGCCGCTGAAGTTCCATTTACCATAGAGGAGCGCATGTCCGTTCAGGAACCGCCGCAGGAAACGTCTGAATTGGAACCCGCACCCATCCACAATGGGCTGGATACTTTATACGACCCTACCCTGGAACTCAGTCGTTACAAGCTGCCCACCCCCGACCTGCTCACCGACTACCAAACCGAAAAGCGCGAGGTGGACACGGTAGAGCTGGAAAACAGCAAGCGGCTCATCCTTGAAACGCTGAAGAACTACAACATAGGCATCTCCCAAATCAAAGCCTCCATAGGTCCTACCGTTACCCTATACGAAATCATCCCGGCGCCGGGCGTGAAGATATCGCGTATCAAAAGCCTGGAAGATGATATTGCTCTGAGCCTGGCTGCCCTTGGCATCCGCATCATCGCGCCCATCCCTGGAAAGGGAACCATCGGGATAGAAGTGCCCAACAAACACCCGGAAATGGTGAACATGAAAAGCATGATTACCAGTAAGAAATTCATGGACAGCGATTTTCAGCTTCCCGTGGTGCTTGGCAAAACCATTTCCAACGAAATCTATGTAGCTGACTTGGCCCGCATGCCCCACCTGCTGATGGCAGGCGCCACAGGGCAGGGTAAATCGGTAGGCCTCAATGCCATCCTGGTTTCGCTGCTGTATAAAAAACATCCCTCTTATGTGAAGCTGGTGCTGGTGGATCCCAAGAAGGTGGAACTCACCCTGTACAATAAGATTGAACGCCACTTCCTGGCCAAGCTGCCCGGCGATGGCGAGGCCATCATCACAGACAATCAGAAAGTAATCAACACCCTCAATTCCTTGTGTATTGAGATGAATGACCGCTACAAGCTGCTTCAGGATGCCTTTGTGCGGAACATTGTTGAGTACAACGACAAGTTCCGTAGCCGCAAGCTCAACCCCAACAACGGGCACCGTTTTCTGCCCTATATCGTGGTGGTGATTGACGAGGTGGCCGACCTCATCATGACGGCAGGTAAGGAGATCGAAACGCCGATAGCCCGGATAGCCCAGCTGGCACGTGCCGTAGGCATACACCTCATCCTGGCCACACAGCGTCCCAGCGTGAATGTGATTACCGGCATCATCAAGGCCAACTTCCCGGCCAGGATTGCCTTTAGGGTAACCAGTAAAATTGACAGCCGAACAATTCTGGACAGCAATGGCGCTGATCAGCTTATTGGTAAGGGAGATATGTTGTTTAGCGGCGGGCAGGAAATCATCCGCCTGCAATGCCCCTTCGTAGATACCCCCGAAGTGGAGCGCATTACCGAATACATAGGCAATCAAACCGGATTTGCCGGTCCCTACCTGTTGCCTGAGGTGAAAGAAGAGGGCGGTTCAGGTGGCACTTCCGAAGAGTTTAATCCTAATGAACGCGATGCCTTGTTTGAAGATGCAGCTCGTGTGGTGGTGCAGAACCAGGTGGGCAGCACCTCGCTCATCCAGCGCCGCCTGAAATTGGGTTATAACCGCGCAGGCAGGCTCATGGATCAACTGGAACACGCTGGAGTGGTAGGGCCGTTTGAAGGCAGCAAAGCCCGACAGGTGCTCATACCTGATGAATATGCATTGGAACAGTTTTTGAAATCGTTAGATAAATAGGATTTTACGAACTTTGCACCAATTCATGAAAACCCTTTTAAAACCCTCACTCGTCATTCTGGGTATGATCGCAGCTACCATCGGTCTTGCGCAAACAGATGCCAAAGCCAATGAGTTGCTCAACAAGGTGAGCAAAAAGTATCAGGCATACACGTCCATCAAGGCGGTTTTTACTGTTACCACTGAAAATCAGGCCGACAAGAAGAAAACCTCAGAAGATGGAACCGTATTCCTGAAAGGCTCAAAATTCCGCCTGGACTTTGGCGGCCAGGAAGTTTACTGCGACGGTAAAACCCTGTGGACCTATGTGAAGGATGCCAACGAGGTAACCATCGAAAACTACAAGCCCAACGATAATTCCATTACCCCGAATGAAATTTTCTCCATTCACAAAAAGGGGTTCAACGGCGCTTATGAAGGGCCCATCATGCGCAACAACAAAACCTATGAGGTGGTGAAGCTATCGCCCAAGGTCCCCAAGAAGAACCAGCTTTCTTATGTGAAGGTGGAAATAGATAAGACCACCAACCAAATTGACCGCATGTTGATGTATTACAAGAACAGCATGCTGGTTACCTATGCGGTGAAGTCGTTCACACCCAATCAGGTAATGACCGATGCCAGTTTCACCTTTGATGCAAAGACCAAGCCAGGGGTAACGGTGGTGGACCTCCGTTGAGCATGGCGTTTCTTGACTAACTCATTTCGCGCTGAAATTTATCGGGTCTTTCATCAGCGCCCTATTCTTTGCAATCCAGCTCGGGCTTTTTGCTCAATGCCGTTGCGATATTCTTTATTTTCCGGGAACCCGCTGATGGCCAAGTTGAAGTACTGAGCGGCCTCAACAACACGTTTCTGTGTTTCATAAATCAATCCGAGCTGCAAGGCGGCATTTGCCGCGAAGTAGCGCTCCAGGTTGCGGCCCTGATTGATGGCCTGTAGGTAGGCGATTTCTGCTTCGGGCCAGCGCTTTAATTCGTGCAGGATGCGCCCCCGTCGGTAGTGGTACTCGGTTTGTTCCGGCACCTGTGTGTAGGAATTACTTCCCAGTACCAACAGTGCCTGGGCGTAATAGCCACCGTCGCACAGCAGCCGCGCCTTCAACAACCGCACATCGGGCGGGTACTTCTGCCAGGCATCGCGCAAGGCCTGCCGGTCCTCGTCAGTATGCTCCTGTCCCATGGTGCGGACCAGCGAAAGATATTTATTATACCATTCCTTGTCGCCCTTCAGCAGGGCCATCCAGGCCAAATCACGGGCTGCGCGCTTCAGGTAGTTTTGACCTTTGAAGCGCACCAGGTAGCGCCGCAGGTAGAATTCAGCCGTGGTATCCAGCTTATGCATCAGGGCCTGGCCCAGCATGAAGTCAAGGTACCAGAAAGCCTGTTTATTGGAGCCGACTGTTCTGGATTGCAGGGTTTGTATGGCCTCATCATTGCGCCCGCTGTTCATGGCCACGTTGGCGCGGATAAAACAGGCAAAAGGATATTGTTGGTACTGGCTGCATGCAGATAGTACCATAGACCAGGCACCTTGCGGGTCTTGCAACAGGTGAAGCCTGAGCCAGCAGGCCAACAGCGAAGCCTCGTGGTGGAAGAGGTGCAGCGCCGGTTCAGTGGGCTTGCTGCGGCATACGCGTTCTACACGTGCCAACCCGCCAACAATGGATCCGCTGAAGCCCAGCATCGAGGCAAAACCTTTGTATGACTGCGGTATAGAACCCACGGCGGCCTCCAGTAACCCCAGCGATTTTTGACTCAGGATGAATTGCGGATGCCTGCGCACATTTTCCTGGAAGTCAGACCAGGCGCTGCGAAACAGTGAAAAGGCCGTCCAGTATGAGCCGAATTTCAAGGCGGCCAATCCCCAGTGGAGCCTTATTTCTCCACGGCCATACAAGCGCCATGGCGATGCTTCCGACAAAGCTTCAAACTGACGGATTCGTGCCGCAGTCAGGGCATACAAGCGCTGATATTCTTCATTATTCTCATTCAGAAACACCTGAATGAAATCCATATAGTCATCCAGCAACAGAGGCGCCGTGTTTTCGGCTTTGCGCTCCGCTGCAATGACTGTTCTCGCCTCGGCAAAGCGCAGCTGATGGATGTAAGATAAACCTGCAGCACAGGCGGGAGTGAAGGAGAACTGTGCAGCTCCCAGCCCGGTAAAGGGCAACAACAGCGTAAAAAAGAAAAGGGAAACATAGCGCTTCCCTTTCTTGTGCAGATTCATGGTTGTGGGCTTATTCCGCTTTGGCTCCGATTTTGAGTTTGCGGCGTGTGGTGGTCTTTTCCGGCTTGGGTTCGTAAATGGTTTCCTGTCCGGAAATGGTTACGTCCACAAGGATGCGACCGCAATGCTCGCAATCAATGATTTTGAAGTGGGCGCGGATGTCGCTCTGGCGCTGGGGAGGTATGCGCGCAAAGCAACCACCGCAGGAACCGCGCAGGATGCTGGCCACGGCGATGCCGTTGAGCACATTGTGACGAATGCGGTTGTACGCCTTCAGTAAACGCTCTTCCACCTGCTTTTCAGCCTTGGAGCGGTCTTCGCTCAGTCGGCCCATCTCTTCTTCGTTTTCTTTTTCGATGGTTTTCAGCTCGCCCTTCTTAAATTCCAAATCCTTTTTGCGGCTTTCAAGATGCTGTTCAGTGGTCTCCAACAGCAGCTTATGGGTTTCCTGCTTCTCCTGTTGGAGCTTGATGGACTTTTCTGTTTGCAAAATTTCCAGTCCGAGGATTTCAATCTCCTTGTTCAGGGCATCATACTCACGATTGTTTTTAACCTGATTGAGCTGATCCTTGTACCTGTCAATTTGCTGATTACATTCTTTTATACGGTTTTTGTAGGCACCAATACCGTCATGAATGTCTTTGATATCGCTTTGGATATTGCCAATACGGGTTTCCAGACCGACAATGCCGTCTTCCAGATCGGCCACTTCTATGGGCAGTTCGCCCATCATGGCTTTCAGGTTATCCAGCGCGGTGTCAATGGCCTGCAGCTTGTAAAGGTTTTTGAGTTTTTTTTCTACGGTCAGATCCATGGGTTCGGATAATATTTCACCGGATTGGTGTTCGTTTCCGGTAAAAGAACCGCGAATTTAGGGAATTTTTCGCTTATCACCTCAACAATCAGGTTGATGGTGAAGCGTTCACTTTCAAAATGTCCGATGTCCAGCAACCACATCTGATCTTCTGCATCGAAAAACTCGTGGTATTTCACATCGGCAGTGATGTAGGCATCTGCGCCGGCATGCAGCGCTTTGCGTGTAAGGAAGCTGCCGGCACCGCCGCACAAGGCCACCTTTTGAATTTGTTGTC
This sequence comes from Flavobacteriales bacterium, assembly GCA_947463095.1. GTDB lineage: Bacteria > Bacteroidota > Bacteroidia > NS11-12g > UBA955 > REEB481. Next base: position 37,549 of record CANHRE010000006.1, read on the forward strand.
TGCTGCCTGTTGCCACCCTTATTCCAGGCAGTTCCATGACCGTTTGCACATGCTTCAGGAATGCTTCTGGGGCCATGGCTTCGCGGAGCTGCCCGATAAGCCCGGAACCGCTTTCCTGCCATTCGTTCATCAGGGGAACCATTTGGTAGGCCACTTCTTCGTAAGGATGGGCTGCTTTTAGGGCGCGCAGCACCGAATCCTGACGGTGCTTCGGCGCAATCATCTGGATATAGGTTTCCATCTCCTGATGGATGTGACCTTTGCTGCCTGCAAAGGGATTGCTGTCCGCTCCGGGGCGGAAGGTGCCCAGGCCATTCAGGTTAAAACTGCATGCATCGTAGTGGCCGATGTTGCCCGCTCCGGCAGCAAACATCGCATTGCGCACCGCTTCGGCTTGTGCATGGGGCACAAAGGTTTCAATTTTGAACAATTGCTCGCGCTTGGGCGAAAGGATGTTCATGTGCTGTAAGCCCAGCCGCTCACCAATACGCTGGTTTACACCCCGGTGTAAAACGTTGTCCAGGTTGGTATGTATGGCATAAATGGCAATACCTTCCCTGATGGCGGCCTCTACAGCCCGTTCAGCATAGGTGTTTCCGGTAATGCGCTTCAAACCGCCGAAGATGATGGGATGATGCGCCACCACCATGTTGCAGCCACGCGCGGCAGCCTCTTTGATGACCGCTTCGGTGCTGTCCAGGCATACCAGGATGCCCCGAACTACCTGTTCTCTGTGTCCGGTAAGCAATCCGGCATTGTCGTAAGATTCCTGCAGGGCAGGCGGAGCGATGGTTTCCAGCACCTGGATGACGTCGGCAACGAGCATGTTTCAAAAATAAGCCTACAGCACCATTTCGCGGCTGTTCGGGCGAGCAGGCAGCGGCGCTTGCAGGTATCAAGGCCTTTGGCGCAACTTTGCCGGGCCATGACAGAAGCCAGCGTTATCCTGAAGCCAGGAAAGGATCAGGCCGTGCGGAGAGGACATCCCTGGGTGTTTTCCGGCGCAGTAAAACAAGCCACTCCCGGCATTGCCGAAGGCGATACGGTGTTGCTGTATGCCCATGATGGCGCATTTCTGGGCAGCGGCTTCTGGGGCAATGCCTCCATCGCCGTGCGTATTGTGCGCCGCAGCATGGGTGCCCTGGACCAGGAGTTCTGGAATGCCGCCATCCTGAATGCCTGGAACTGGCGCAGGCGCATTGGTTTGGCGGGAAGCCGGAATACCAATTGCTTTCGATTGGTTCACGGCGAAGGAGATGGACTTCCGGGCCTCATCATCGACGTTTATGGCGCTCATGCGGTGGTGCAGCCTCACCATGAGGGGGTTTTCAGGGCCACTGCTGCCATTGCACAAGCCTTAAGGAACATTGCCGGGGCCTCGTTTGAAACCATCTACCTGAAGGCCTCCGGAACCATGCCCGGCAAGGAAGATGCCTGGTTGCAAGGCACTGCCTCAGGCGCGGATGTGCTGGAATCCGGCATCCGATACCATATCAACTGGGTAGAAGGACAGAAAACCGGTTTTTTCCTGGACCAAAGGCCCAACAGGGATCTGCTGGCTAACTATGCCCGAGGATGTTCGGTGCTCAATGCCTTTTCCTATACCGGCGGCTTCAGCATGGCGGCCCTTGGGCAGGAAGCTACGCGGGTGCTGAGTGTGGATGTTTCTCAAAAAGCGCTGAATCTTGCCGTGCACAATGCAAGCCTCAATGGCTGGCAGGAACGACATGAAGCAATCTGCGCCGATGTGCAGCAGTTCCTGAAGAACATTTCGGAAACCTTCGATATCGTGGTGCTGGATCCTCCGGCCTTCGCCAAAAGCATACAGAAAAGGCATAATGCCGTGATGGCTTATAAACGTCTGAATACATCCGGTCTGCAGGCCGTAAAATCAGGAGGGCTGCTGTTTACCTTCAGCTGCAGCCAGGTAGTAGATCGCGAATTGTTTCGACATACCATTACTGCCGCAGGCATGGAAAGCGGAAGAAGCATCCGCATCCTGCACGAGCTGAGTCAAGGCCCTGATCACCCTGTAAACCTGTTCCACCCTGAAGGTGCTTACCTCAAGGGGCTTGTGTTGGCAGTGGACTGATTGCCAGCGAAACAATCAAATCAAAAAAGCGTTGTTTTGTAATAATCTGGTCATCAGGCAACGAAAAGCCACTTAAATTAGTCATTCTCCTACTGTGCAGTTTGTTCAACGCATCATACCCTTTTTGTCGCTTTTTACCGGAACGCTCTTCGGATTCAACCTGCCACAGGCGCAGTATTTTTTTCGGGAAAACCGCGGGCAATGGGAGCAGGAAATCCGCTATCGCTGTACCAATGGAGACCGTGATATTGCTTTTTACGCAGATAAAATCATTTTTGGCACCCGCAGGGTAGTGGACCCCGCCTTGCCTTACGAAGGCATGTTGCCGCACCAAATGCGCGCAGCAACTTATGAGTACCTGAGTTTCCAGATGCGCTTTGTAGGAGCTTCCAATCAGGTGCAGATTTCCGGCTCCGGAGCGTCCGATGCCCGTACCCACTACTTCCGGAATCAAGATGGCGCTAAGCCCATCATCGACGTTCCTGATTACGAGGTGCTGGAATACCGGAATTTATATCCGGGCATTCACCTGCGATTTTACATTGCTGATTCCCTGTTGAAATATGACGTGCTTGCCGACCGCAGCGCCGACCTGAATCAGGTGCGCATTGTGTGGTCAGGATTACAGGATTTAAAGGCAGAGCAGTCGCGTTTAATTCTTGAAACAGCCTGGTTCACCCTACGAGAAGAAATTCCCGCATCCTGGCAAACCCCGGTTCACGGCGGTGAGCCCGCCCCGCTGCGCGTGGAATACACCTTGCTGAACGACAGTACCACGGCCTTCTTGCTTCCTGATGGTGCCCAGTCCGATGCCTCATTGCGTGTAGATCCGATGTACCTCGACTGGAGTACTTATTTCTACGGAAGCGTTACCAACAACAGCACCTGGATTTACGATACCGACGTTGATAAAAACGATTATGTGTACGTTACAGGCTATACCACGGATAAATTCCCTGGCAAGGCCGGCATTTTTGATACCACTTTTAACGGCGGGAGTGCGGATGCCTTCCTCTGTCGTATGCCGCTCTCAGGCAATACCATTGACTATTTTACTTATCTGGGTGGGAAAGGCCTTGATTATGCTTACGGTTTGGCGGGCACTGACGATGGACGGATGTTTATTACCGGAATCACCCAGTCGTCTGATTTCCCCACCACCAGTGGCGTGTTAGAACCATCCTATTCAGGAGGCTTCAGCTATACGGGTTTTCTGATAGGTATAAACCCTGACGGTAAATCGCTTATTTATTCCACTTATGTGGGAACCAGCGGTTTGGGTACATGGTCCTTTGCCGTGGATGTGAATGAACGGGGCGAAGTATTCATCGCCCCATATTCTTTTGGAACCATCACGGTAACGAACCCGCTGCTTCCGCCCTCTTTTGTTACAGCCGTGCCGGATTGCTACGTCATAAAATACAACAATAAGGGGAGTAAGATCCTGCAAAGTACCCGTTTTGGCGGCGATGGATTTGAATACACCACCTCGGTATTTGTGGACAAGCGCGACAACATTTACCTCACCGGATATACCACTTCACAGAACTTGCCGGCTACCGGCGGTTTTCGCGGCTGGGGCGGGAATTTCCAGGGCGGCTACGATGGTTATCTGTTTAAAATTGACTCTGCTTTTACCAAGTGGATGGTGAGCAAATATCTTGGTACCTCCGGGTTCGATTATACTACAGCTGTAACGGTAAATGACGCCGATGAGATTTTTGTAACCGGTATTACCAACGGCAGTGGCTTGCCCAATGCCATTAACAGCCCCTTTGCAGGCGGATATAATGCCTTCGCCATCAAGATGAAGGCCGATGGAACCTATCCATTCTGGTCAAGTTATGTTGGGCAATCGTTTTGGAGCTGGAGGCAACGCATTGCCGTAACCGTCAAAGACGAGCTTATTATGACCGGCAATACCATGGATAAAACCTTCCCGGTTACCGCCGATGCTTATCAGAAAGTGCTGAAAGGTACCTACGATGGCTTCATTGCCAAGCTGGATCCATTGGGCTACCGGGAATATGCCACGTATTTCGGAGGAAATAATACGGATTACCTCTATGCCGCTGCTGCCCGTCGTATTGGTTGCGTAACACATCTGGTGATGAGCGGTTATTCTGCGTCCACCGATTTTCCCACGCTTAAGGCCTGGAAAGGTTCAAAAAGCAGCACAACGGCATTTTACAGTGGGGTAGTGGCCAAATGGCGCGATACGCTGAAAGTTTCGCAAATAGACCTGGGAAAGGATAAATACGAGTGCGATGCCGTGTTCGAAATCCTTGATGCAGGCAACAAGGGCGCTTCTTATCGCTGGAATACCAAAGATACCGTGCGCAGGCTGGTGGTGCGTAAGCCCGGTACTTATTCGGTTCAGGCTACTTATGGCTGCGGACTGAAGGGCGATACCGTGCAGATCTTTCTTCACTATTCACCGAAAGCACGGCTGCGAGGCGATACTACCCTGTGCAATAACGACAGCCTGCTGCTGGATGCGCGCAACGATACCATACCTACGGTACGTTACCTATGGAGTACGGCCGACACCACCAGAACCATTAAGAAATCGGCTCCGGGGAAATTCCTGGTAACAGTGTCCACCAAATACTGTGGCTCGGTGAGCGACAGTATTACCCTCGCGCGCCTCCTCACGCCAAAACTGGACCTTGGAAAGGACAGCACCGCCTGCCTGCCTGCTCAGGTAACACTGGATGCGGGGAACTCCAACAATGCCTGTGTCTATGCCTGGAATACCGGTGATACCACCCGTGAAATCGTGGCCAACCAGGGCTGGCAATACCTCTATCGAGTGCGGGTGAAGAATATGTGTGGCAGCGTTAACGACAGCATCACGGTGCGCTATGATTCCTTCCCGGAATCCAAACTGCCCAAAGATTCAGTGTTCTGCAACCGTATTGATGAATTTGTGGGTACGGGTGGACAGAACCTGTTCGGGAAGATCCGCTGGAACACCGGCGACAGCAGCATCATCGTCCGCGTGAAAAGCCCCGGAACATACTGGGTGCGTCAATGGAACTCTTGCGGACAAAGCGCCGACACCATGTATTTCGGGCTGATCCGCTCGCCTAAGGCAGACTTGGGCCGCGACACCCTGCTGTGCAAGGTGGCATCCTGGTCCTTAGCTACGGCTGCCCAGGATTCGGCAAGCTATGTCTGGAACGTAGATCCGGTGAATGCGCCTTCCATTACAGTCAATAAATCAGACCTGGTGCATGTGAAGGTGCAGAACAAGTGCGGAGTGGCCAGGGACACAGTGCAGGTGCGTTTCGGCACGGCGCCTGTGGTTTCCCTGCCGAAGGATACCCTTTTGTGCAATGTGACTGCGTTTGCGGTAACGGCAAACACCGGAAGTAACAACGACACCTTTTACTGGAATACCGGCAGCCGTGCCAACCCACTAAGTGTGACAGCAGACGGCCTATACTGGGTTCAGGTAGTCAATCAATGCGGGGCGGCCCGCGACAGCATACTGGTGGCTTTTAATGAAATGCCGCAACTCAGTTTACCTGGCGATGAGGATTTCTGCGACGCGATGAATAGCAGGACTTTAGATGCTACCTCCGGCAAAGGCAGGGGGAACTCCTATTTCTGGAATACTGGAGCAGGAACACCACTCATCACTGCAAGCACAGCGGGAACTTATGTTGTGAAGGCGGCTAATAACTGCGGCGAAGCAGCAGATTCCGTGCGTTATCGCGTGTTTAATTCCCCTCGGCCGCAACTGCCTGCCGATACTTCATTCTGCGGGCCCTTCAACTTGCCGCTCAGCATTGCCATGCAGCCCGGCTGGACGCTCACCTGGTCCGATGGCAGCAGTGCACCCTTGTTCAGGGCTACCCAGGCGGGAAATGTGCGCGTAACCGCGCGCAGCGCCGAAGGCTGTACAGGCAGTGATGACCTGGACATCTTCAACAGTTGCAATACCCGCGTATTTGTACCAACGGCCTTCACACCTTCGGTTTCTGCTGGCACGAATGATGTATTCAGGCCTTATGTGGATGAACTGGAACGTTACGAATTCCGCATCTTCGACCGCTGGGGACAACTGGTGTTTGAAACAAGGAACCCTGATATAGGCTGGGATGGCACCTACCGCGGCAGGCCATTGCCAGAAGGGGTTTATGCCTGGTCGCTCTATTATTATGGCGGTTATTACCGGGGCAGCATGAAAGGCACGGTGCACCTACTGCGTTGAAGCGCTCAGCGCTTTCCGAAGAAGAAAGAAAACAGGCTCCACAGGCCGGCGCCCATTACCAGCACAAGGATGAGGTTTCTAAACTGTTCCTGTGAAACCTTTTTCAGCAGGGCCCTTCCGGCCAGTGTTCCACCAAAACTGGTCAGCATCATCCAGGGCATTTGAGCCCAGAATCCCACGGGCAGGTCGCTTTCCAACCAGTAAACCACCAAGCGGCTGCTGTCCACCCCAAGGTCAATGGCTGCGGAAGTGGCCACAAAACTGGCCTTTTCCAGGCCGAAGGCCGTGAGCCCCAGACCGCGAATGGCCCCGCCCGTACCAAGTAAACCTGCAGTAAATCCCGCGGCACCTCCGGTAACTACTGCACTGTTCTTGGACGCTTTGATTTTCCATTTGGGAACGAGCATCATGATGACCGAGAAAATGCTCAGGAACAGGCCCAGAAGCAGTGACGCCAGTCGGTCGTTGACCAACTCAGACAGCACTGCGCCGATTACCACGCCGATAATGGATGGTAAACCCATATAGAGCAAAAGGAATCTGCTGAGGCCGTGGCGGAACAGGGCAATTTTAGACAGGTTGCTGACCACATGCAGCAAGGCTGTTATGAGCAGTACCTGATGAAATGGATAAAACAAACCGGCCAGCGGAATCATGAACAGGCTGGAGCCGAAGCCACCCAGCGTTCCCAGGATTTCAGCCAGGAACAGCAACAGCAGAAACAGCAGTAGGGCGCTGTCCATGGAGTATCGCTGCTCAGAGGCGGTAGGAAACAGCCTTCACGGCTTCTACCACCTTTGCAACAGAAGGAAGGTACGCTTCTACCAATGTAGATGCGTAGGGAAGGGGAACATCCTGGCTGGTGATGCGGTGGATGGGTGCATCCAGGTAATCAAAGGCACGCTTCTGAACCATAAAGCTCAACTCGCTGCTGATGGATGCCAGCGGCCATGCTTCTTCCAAAATAACCAGGCGGTTGGTTTTGCGCACACTGTTGATGACGGTGTCGTAGTCTATGGGGCGCACTGTGCGTAGGTCTATCAGTTCAACGCTGATGCCTTCCTTTTCAAGTTCTTCCACGGCAGCGTGGGCGCGCAGCATCATCTTGCCGAAAGACACAAGGGTTACATCGCTGCCGCTTTTCACCACATCGGCAAGGCCGATGGGAATCAGGTATTCTTCTTCCGGCACCGGACCTTTGCTGCCGTACATCTGTTCGCTTTCCATGAAAATCACGGGATTTTCGTCGCGGATGGCGGTTTTCAGCAGGCCTTTTGCATCGGCAGGGTTGGAAGGAACTACTACCTTCAGGCCAGGGGTGTTCGCATACCAGTTTTCGAAATTCTGGCTGTGCTGCGCACCCAGTTGTCCGGCGCTGCCCGTCGGGCCGCGAAACACCATGGGACAGGTAAACTGCCCGGCGCTCATGCTGTTCATCTTAGCCGCTGCATTGATGACCTGATCAATGGCCACCAGAGAAAAGTTAAAAGTCATGAATTCGCAGATGGGCCTAAGGCCGTTCATGGCGGCACCAACGGCAATACCGGCAAAGCCGAGTTCTGCAATAGGTGTGTCAATGACGCGCCTGGCGCCAAATTCAGCCAACATACCCTGGCTCACCTTATAGGCTCCATTATATTCAGCCACTTCTTCGCCAAGTAGAAAAACGCGCTCATCGCGACGCATTTCTTCGTTCATCGCTTCACGCAGGGCCTCACGGAATTGTATTTCTCTCATTACTGCGGATTTTCAGCGGCAAACATACAACAAATGGCAGTTTTAAAGGGTTAATATTGTAGTGGAGGGGGTATGAAGAAGGTCGTTTTTTTATTGTTGGCCGCATTGTTGCCGGGCAGCGCCGCAGCGGCTGAACTGGGTTTTACCTTTTACGGGGCACCGATAAGCCTGGAACTTCAGGGTTCCTTGCTGCAGGCGCCGTCGCTATCCGGAGCGCTGAGCCGAGAACAGCTGGAAACACGGATGCGCAGTTGGGACTCCGAGGCCATGCAACAGCTGTCGGCTTCGTTGAAACAGGCGGCAAATACCATGCTGCTGGATGACGTGGCCACCGCACGCCTGGTCCATTTCTGCGCCGAACATCTGTATGGTGAAACGCCCGATGCCGCACTTTTTGAATGGTTGCTGCTGCGTTACTGTAACTATGACGTGTTGCTCGGCCTTGGTGGTGGCTTTAAAGTGTACCTGCAGTTCGCCTTCATGACGGAAGGAACACAGTTTATCACCTTCATGGGAAAGAAATACACCCTTCCCCAGGGTGAACCCGATCCATTCTCAGGAAAAGTGCAGGTGTTTATTTCTTTCCTTGAACCAAATGGTCCCAGGAATGCCGTCTTCTTCAACATGCACCAGCTGCCGCTGCTGGGCAAGTCGCGCCGCATCCGCAAATGCAATTTCAGCTATGGCGGCAAAGACTATAAATTATTTGTGCCCTGGATGGATGATGTGGTAGATTACCTGAACGACCTGCCAGTTATCAGCTTGGGACCCCTATTCTATCAAAGTCCGGTGAACATCAGGGCCCAGCGCATCCTTCACGACAGTCTGAGCCAATGGACCAGAGGCTTAAGCCCGCAGCAAAGCCTGGACTTTTTACTGGCCTTCATGCAGCAATCCTTTCCATACCGCCGAGACCGCGACTACCTCAGGTTTGACCGCCACAATTTCGCAGAACAGACCCTTGCCGCGGCCTTTTCAGATTGTGAGGATAAAGCTGTTTTGTTTGCATTGCTTGTGCGCGATGTACTCGGCTTGCCATCGGCGTTCATTTACAACAAAGGTATGGAGCATATTTCAGTAGCTGTAGCCTGGAACCTGCCTGCATCGGAGCCTACCACAGCCTACCACAACCAACGTTATTTGATTTGTGAGCCTGCCAATTACGGTTATCGCGCCGGAGACACCAGGTTGCCCAGGAATAATCCCGGGGAGTTTATCCTGTTGGATGCAGGAATATGAGGTACTGTGGGTGCTTTGTGAACAAGCTGCATTTTGATTGATTTGAATTGCATCATTTGGCGGTATTTTTGTATCCCGTTATGGCAGGTCATTTCAACAAAACCATTCCTTCACGCAAGAAAGACAACCACCTTCCCGAAGAAAACCGCATTTCTGAGTACTTCAGCGAAAATGTTTTCGGTCCTGAAGCCATGCGGCAGTACTTGAGCAAGGAAGCGCTTAAGGCCATCGAAGAGGCCGCAAAACTCAACCGACCAATTGACAGGGCTATGGCCGATCAGATTGCGGAGGGCATGCAATCCTGGGCACTCAGCAAAGGTGCAAAGCACTATACCCACTGGTTCCAGCCTTTGCGGGGTACTACCGCTGAAAAGCACGATTCTTTCTTTGAACCGAACGGCCAGGATACCGGCATGGAGCGCTTCAGCGGTAAAGCATTGGTGCAACAGGAGCCCGATGCCAGCAGTTTTCCCAGCGGCGGCATTCGCAACACCTTCGAAGCCCGAGGTTATACCGCCTGGGATCCTAATTCCCCGGCCTTCATCATGGAAAAAGCCGGATGCAAAACCTTGTGCATCCCCACCATCTTTGTGAGCTATACCGGCGAAGCGCTGGACTATAAGGCGCCCTTGCTTAAAGCCGTTTCTTTTGTGCGTAAGGCAGCTACCGAAGTGTGCCAACTGTTTGATGCCAAGGTGACGGATTGTACCGTATCGCTGGGTATTGAACAGGAATATTTCCTGGTTGACCGTGAACTGTTCCACCAGCGTCCCGACCTAATGCTGGCCGGACGAACCCTGCTAGGTCATACCCCCGCAAAAGGGCAGCAGCTGGAAGATCATTACTTCGGCAGCATTCCAAACAGGGTGCTTGCCTTTATGAACGACTTTGAAGAAGAAGCCCATAAACTCGGCATCCCGCTGAAAACCAGGCATAATGAAGTGGCTCCTGCCCAATTTGAGTGTGCACCCCAGTTTGAAGAGGTGAACCTGGCCGTGGACCACAATTCCCTGTTGATGGATGTGATGGAATCTGCCGCCGATCGCCATGGGCTGAAGGTGTTGCTGCACGAAAAGCCGTATAAAGGCATCAACGGTTCAGGCAAGCACAACAACTGGAGCATCATCACCAATACAGGTGTAAATGTGTTCTCTCCAGGCGCAGAACCCGAACACAACCTTCAATTCCTTACCTACTTCATCGTAACCATGAAGGCGGTTTATGACCATGCCGACCTGCTCCGCGCCAGCATTGCCAGCGCAGGCAACGACCATCGTTTGGGTGCCAACGAGGCCCCACCGGCCATCATGAGCATCTTCGCAGGTGATACGCTGGATCATGTACTGGATCATTTTGAAAAAGAAGGAAAAGGTGTTCAATCGAAAGAGAGCAAGAAAAGCATCAACATTGCTCATATTCCTGAAATTCTGTTGGATAATACCGACAGAAACCGCACCTCTCCCTTTGCCTTCACCGGAAACAAATTCGAGTTTCGTGCCGTGGGCAGCAGCGACAACTGCGCTGCAAATATGATTGTGCTCAACACCATTGTGGGTAACCAATTGGTAGCGTTTAAGAAGGAAGTGGACGCCAGGCTGAAAAAGAAAGGCACATCCAAACAGGACGTGATTGGCGACATCCTTCGCGAATACCTCAGGCACAGCCGCAACATCCTTTTCGGAGGCAACGGCTACAGCGACGAATGGGTTAAGGAAGCCAAACGCCGCGGCCTGAGCAACATCAAAACCACACCCCATGCGCTGGACGCATTCCTGTCGGCCTCGTCCGTGAAGGTGTTTACCGAAAACGGAATCTTCACCAAGAAAGAGCTTGAAGCCCGCGCTGAAATCCGCCTGGAAACCTATACCCTGCGTTTGCAGATTGAAGGCCGCGTGCTGAATGAAATGGTTCAGAACTTTGTGATTCCCGCTGCCATCAATTACCAAAAGAAGTTGGCTGATAACGTGCAAACCCTGCTGAGCATCGGACAACCGAAAACTTCAGTAAAGGCCCAGTTGGATATCATTGCGGAGTTGAGCAAGGGAATCAACGAAATCTATGTGCTCAACAACAAGATGACCGATGAGCGTTCCAAAGCAAACAAACATACTGATGCCCACAAAAAGGCCATTGCCTATTGCGACAAGGTGAAACCACTGTTTGACCAGATCCGCGAGGTGGCCGATAACCTGGAGCGCGTTGTGGACGATGTAGAGTGGGGACTGCCCAAATACAGAGAATTGCTTTTTGTGCGCTAAGCGCAAGGCAACAACAAAAATAAAAGGGCCGGTAATTTACCGGCCTTTTTTTATGGTCTCGTAGCCTTATGGTGACGCAGCACATCCCACAGCGCCTGAATATCGCGGGAGGCCTCGTATTCCATAGCATAGCGTTCAAACAACAACTGCTGCCAATCCGGATGAGCTTCCAGCTCAAGGTAGGCATCGGCCAAGTTGAAAACCGGCGGGGCAATGGGAGGGAGCCCGCTCTGGTTCGGCGGATAGCCGGTCCAGGTGCGTTTTCCAGCCAGCACGGCACCCGCTTGATGCAGCATCTTCCTGCCGGCAGTTCTGAGCAGTAAAAGAGGGGAACAGGGCAGGCAGGCCAGCGCCAGCAGGATGTCCAGGGTGCGTTTTTTTCTTCGGAAGTAAGGCTGCGCCAGACGATATCCCTGCTGAGCCGCATACCAGGTACCGGGCTGGTCTTTGGATACACTGCCAATAATGAAATCCGATTGTGCAGGCACAGTTTTGAACCGCAACCCGCTGCCTGTAAGTGCATACATCATGGCCAGCAATCTTTTCACACTCACATCCTGCAGGGCGAATACCAGGGTGCTGGCTTCGGTAATTTTGGCCAGGGTGCGCAACTGGTCCGCATCGTTTTGTCCTTTGATGGCATAGCTGCCCACTGGCTCATGACCCGCATGGGCCTGAACCATCAGCTGCCGGATGCGGGCACATTCTGCGGCGCTGCCCACCAGGAGCCAGCGCTCTGCAGATCGCTCGCTGGGATTGAATTTACTTGCAGTAAAGGTTTGCGCAGCCACCCGCCACAACACAACCGCCGCGTGGGCCCACAAGCAACCCAATCCCAGAATAGCCCTGCTGAATTGCATGTCTTTGGGTAGAAACGCATATAGAGAAAACACCACCAGTGAACCGGCAAGTGTGCCGCGCAACAGGCGTTTCCAGTTGGCCGGTTTGTCGTAACCGCCGCTAAGCCAGACGAAGCTAAGGATGATCAGAATGTAGGCGGGGAGGTGAGCGAAGAAATATTCCGGCGGATAGTAGGCCCGCACAAATTTGTTGTTCAACTCCCAATAGCGGGTGATGCCCCAGAAGCCGCCGTATATCATCAGAAAGTCGGCAATAGGCTGCCATATGCGGCTGAAGGTTCGGTAGGCCAAAGCGGTTAGTGCCCGCACATATACTGCAAGAATGATGAACAGGCTGAACAAGCCTGCGCTGCCGCCGCTGTAGTGTTTGCGGGCGAATAAAATCATGGCGTTGTAGAACACCTTCACATAGTTGGCGCTGCGTTTCTTGGTGCTCTCGCCTTTGTAATGCAGAATCTCGGTTCCTGCGAAGTACACATTGATATAGCCGGCCTTCTGAATTCGATAGCTCAGGTCAATATCTTCGCCGTACATAAAGAACTGTTCATCCAGCAGCCCTGCTTTGTTGAGCGCCTCTTTCCGCAGCATCATAAAGGCACCCGACAGGACATCCACCTCATGGGTCTGGTGTTCGTTCAGGTAGCGCAGGTGATAGCGGCCAAAGGTTCTGCTGTTGGGGAACAGCAGGGCCAGCCCCGTCATTTTGTATAGGGCTACGGCCGGGGTGGGGAGACCGCGCTTGCTTTCGGGCAGGAAATGTCCTGAGCCATCGAGCATGCGCACACCAAGGGCCCCGCATTCAGGATGGGTATCCATGAAGGCCAGTGTGGTTTTAAAGCTGTCTTCAGCAACCAGTGTATCAGGGTTGAGCAACAGGATGTATTCCCCTGCCGCCATGTGGATTCCCTGGTTATTGGCTTTTGAAAACCCCGTATTTTCAGCATTGGCAATCAGCTTCACTTCCGGGAAGCTCCTGCCCAGCATCTCGAGGCTGTCATCGGCGCTGGCATTATCCACCACAATGACCTCCACATCTAGGCCCTGTGCCGCATGCCGCACGGAATGCAGGCACTGTTCCAGGAAATAGCGCACGTTGTAGTTTACAATAATGATGGAAAGCCGGGCCATGTTAGAATGAGTATTCTGTGCGGTTTAGGATGCTGCGTCCCAGGGTGGCTTCGTCGGCATATTCCAGTTCGGCACCCACGCTGATACCTCTTGATATATTGGTAATACGGGCACCGGTATCACGCAGTTTACGCGCCAGATAGAACATGGTGGTGTCGCCTTCAGCAGTCGCGTTAAAAGCCAGAATCACTTCTTCAAAATGTTCCTTCTGAACCCTGTGGAGCAAAGAGGCTATGTTCAGTTCATCGGGTCCGATGCCGTCAACCGGGGCAATCAGACCTCCAAGGATGTGGTAAATGCCTCTGAATTGGCTGGTAGCCTCAATGGCCATCTGGTCGCTGAAGTCTGCCACCACACACAGCTCCTTGCGGTTTCGGGAAGGGTTCATGCATATTGGACACAGCTCCTGATCGCTTACGTTCCCACATTCGCGGCACAGGCAAAGATCTTTTTTAAGGCGTTCCAGTGCCTGGGCCATCTGCAGCACTTCCGGTTCCGGACGGCGCAATAAATGTACCACCATGCGCAAGGCCGTTCTGCGCCCAACCCCGGGAAATGAGGCCAGGGCTTGAATAGCATCATCAACAATGCGCGAACTGGATTCCATTGGTGCGAAGTTAACTGCTGCAGCCTAAAGCATGCCCCGTTTTTTGCCCGTGGTTTTCAATCTCAAGTCAATTTCTGTATCATTGTATGCATCAATACTGCCCGATTATGAATCTTTTTATATACGTACTAGTTGCCTTAGTGATGCTCGTAATCCTGCGCTGCATCAAGGTTGTTCCCCAGCAAAATGCCTATGTGGTGGAACGTCTGGGTAAATTCCACGAAGTGCTGCAACCTGGCATCAACTTCATCATCCCGTTTTTTGACCGGGTTGCTTATCAGCATTCCCTGAAAGAAGTGGCGCTTGACATCCCCGAACAGGTATGCATTACCAAGGATAATGTGCAGGTGGCCGTGGACGGCGTGGTGTTTATCCAGGTAGTGGATGGCATGAAGGCCTCTTACGGCATTTCCAACTACAAGTTTGCAGTGATCCAGCTGGCGCAAACCACCATGCGCTCAGAGATTGGCAAGATTGACCTGGACAAAACTTTTGAAGAGCGTATGAATGTCAACAGGCTCGTGGTGGCTTCCATTGATGAAGCATCCATCGGCTGGGGTGTGAAAATCCTGCGTTACGAAATTAAGAACATCACCCCACCCAAAACCGTGCTCAATGCCATGGAAAAGCAAATGCAGGCGGAACGTGAAAAACGCGCTGTAATCCTGCAGTCGGAAGGGGAGAAGCAAAGTGCCATCAACCAGGCTGAAGGACAAAAACAAAAGGTGGTGCTGGAATCTGAAGCCCTGCAGCAACGGCAAATCAACGAAGCCACCGGCCAGGCAGAAGCCATTCGCGCCGTTGCAGAAGCAACCGCCGACGGAATTCGTTCTGTGGCTCAGGCCATACAATCGGAAGGCGGAATGGAAGCAGTCCAGTTGCGTGTTGCTGAAAACCTGGTGGAGCAGTTCGGCAAGCTGGCCAAGGCCAATAATACCCTGATTCTGCCGGCTAACTTCGCCGATATGGGCAGCATGATAGCTGCGGCTATGACGGTGGTGAAGAACCAGCAACATACCCCAACCGGAAAAGCCTGATGGATGCCGCAGTATTCTGGGGCTCTGCCGGGCTCCTTCTGGTCATTGTAGATGTAGCCTTCGGTTCCTTCTTCATGTTGTTCTTGGGTGCAGGTGCTTTGATCACCGGAGCATTGGCCTGGGGTGGAATCCTTGCAGCACCGGTGCATCAGTGGCTATGTTTTGCCGCAACCTCATCAGCAGGTGTCCTATTTCTTCGTAAAGCGCTGATCCGCCGATTTGGCGCGCAAAGCACACCGCGATATGACGAGCATACCGGACAACGTGTACTGGTTTGCGAAGCCATTCCTGCCGGTGGAAGCGGCCGGGTGATTTACCGGGGCGCCGAATGGCCTGCAAGAACATACGACGGTTCCGCCATGCCGAAAGATACCCATGCCCTCATTCAATCGATGGACGGCATCGTACTGGTTGTAAAGGCAGAAGCTTAACCGGGTCTAAAACCAAACGCTCATATTCCCGCAAAGCCAAGTATCCGACCAGCGCAGCGGTTCCTTGTACCTTCCGGTAACCCCGAAAAATCGACGTCCCTCGATGCGAAACAGCGCATGGTCGTCAGCCTTGATGTTCATGCATAAACCCGCGCTGCCGGCAGTAAACCCTTCGCGACCAGCAACAGGCCTAATCATGGTTGAGAAAACATCCCAGAAATATTCTATACGCCCTGCCATGGAAAGTTTCTTCGTCAGCTCCCTTGAAGCAATTATATTGGCCTGCCACCAGGTAGGTTCACCGTACGTGCGGGGTGCGAATTTCTGTACCTGTAATCCTGCAAACAGGCAGGCTGATGCCTTCCAAGGCCCGGTTTCAGGATTCCATACCCAATACACATCGCTGAACAGGCGCTTACGGTTTTCTGGAACCTGAGCATTTCGTTCATCGCCGAAATAGGTATTCCAGGTGAATGTATGGTCCGGATTGGGACGGTATTCCAGTTGGGTACCTATAGATTTCCCATCGTTGCGGTCCTGGATTTCTTGCCAGCCGTTTACCAGGTACAAAGACAGGCTAACCTTCGGGGACAACGGCGCGCTCAATTTGACGCCGCTGAGGTAATACGGTGAATATTCGGGAGCCAGGGAGCGCGTGTACATCAACTGTTGGGCACTGATAGCATTCTCATTGGTATAGGGAGAACTCAGGATGCCCGCATCGAGCCAGATATTCCTGTGGCGAAACAGGCGAAAGCCCGCGGAGGCTTCCAGCAAGTTGCGCATGCCTGCGGGCTCTGCCGCGTAATTAGCCGCCATATAGGTGCCGAAGGCAGGAACGATGCGCGCCCTCAGCCGTTCAGACTTATAGTTCATATCCACATAGGCCAAATTGATGTTCAATTCCTGGAGTCTGGCGCTGGAAACAAAGTAGGGGGCCTGCCTGGTAGCAGGTTTACTGAACAAATAACCGGCGTAAATGTCGGCATAAGCAGATATACTGAAGTTCCCTTTTTTATTCAGCGCAGCGGAATCGATTTCCCGACCTGAAACAACCTGCGCCCATGAAGGAGTTTTTGTACTGAAGCAACACAGAATACATGCTGCGCGGCAGATGAACATGAACTTTTTCAGTTCCATCGGGTAAAGTTACAGCCCTGAAATGAGGATGTCAAAAATGCAAACTGAACCAGATGAGCGGCGCAAAGCCTACCCCGGAAATTAGTTGTAGGCGGGCTGATTCTTCAGGAATTTGCTGGCTTGCCGGTAGCGTTCGCTGGGATGATAGATAAAAAAGGCGCTACCGTCGCGGATGGTGTTGATTACTGGCGCGGTTAATGCTTCGGGCAGGGCAGGACAGCCCCAGCTTCGGCCTACATAACCCTGTTCACTCACCACTTTCTCACTAACATAGTCAGCCCCATGCACTACAATACCACGGCGTTCTGCCTGGTCGTTGAAACCGCGCTCCTGCCCGATCAGGCGCAGCGAAAGCCCGTGCTGACCCATATAGGTTGACCCGGTGATGAAGAATCCCAGACTGCTCATCAGGCTGTTTTCTGTATTGCTGAATTGGGTAGCAAAGCGTGCTCCGCTATTGCGGCCATGGCTCACCAGGGTGTGGTAAACCACGCAGGTGTCCTGAAGGTCCACAACAAAGAACCTCCTGGCTCCGCCATCTTTGCTGAAGTCGGCGATGCTCAGATAGCGTGCATTCTGCAACAAGCCTTCTGCTTTCAGTTTCAGGTAGCCGCTGAACGCTGTTACCCAGGCATGCATGCTCAGGCCCATTTTATTCAGGCCGCTGCGTTCAAACACGCGCATGGCTAACCTCGCTTCTTCGCTGTTGCGAAGCCCCATAGCTGCATCTTTGCCCGCCGGCGTGAACGCCAGCCAGGAAACAAGCAGCATCAAGATCATGAACCCTTTCCGCATAGCCCAAACTTTACAAAAACCATTCCGTTTCAGCGTGCAGAACCGATAACACGAGTTATTTTCGCAATATACATGCCCCAGCAACGCATTTTATTGGACGAGTTCATGCACTTGCGCACGCAGGGTGTACCTATTGCCGATGTACGCAGCGAACAGGAGTTTGCCGAGGGACATATTCCCGCCGCGTTGAACATGCCGCTGCTGGTGAACGAACACCGCGTAATCGTTGGAACAGCCTACAAACAACAGGGGCGTGAAGCGGCCATCCGCAAAGGCTGGGATCTGGCCGGGCCTCGCTTCGGGCAAATTTATCGCCATGCCGGCAGGATTGCCGGCGACAGCGGTCGCCTGTTGTTGCACTGCTGGCGGGGGGGCATGCGCAGCGAAATAGCCTCCTGGATCAGCGGCTTCGGCGGTCTGGAGGTTCTGGTGCTGGAAGGAGGATACAAAGCCTATCGGAATCAGGTGCTGGCGCGGTTGCATCAGGTGCCTGAAAACCTGTGTGTTGTGGGTGGTGCCACAGGAAGCGGGAAGACCGCCTACCTGCACCTCTTGCACAACAATGGCGTTCAGGTGGTAGACCTTGAAGGCTTAGCCAGCCACAAGGGAAGCAGTTTTGGTGCCCTGGGAATGAAGGAACAACCTTCGCAGGAGCAATTTGAAAATGCACTGGCAGACCGTTTGGCACAGCTGAACCCCGAACAGCCTGTTTGGTTAGAATATGAAAGCCGCACCATTGGCAGGCTGGTATTGCCTGAAGCCCTGTTCAATGCCATGCAGCAGGCGCCAATGCTGGAGCTGGTGCTCGACAAACAGGAACGAGTGCAGCGCCTGTTATTGGAATATGGACATTTTTCCGTTGATGCGCTGGAAACAGCTACGCTGCGCATCGGGAAAAGACTTGGGGGGCTTAAAACGGCGCAAGCTTTAAATGCCTTGCACGAAGGGCGACTGGAAGATTGGATATCCTGCTGTCTGGATTACTACGATAAAACCTATCGCTACGGACTGGCCAACCATAAGGGTCATATAGAACAAAAAATCTGGAGTTGGATTTGAGGGTGCAGCAAAAAAAAACACAGGCCTTTCGACCTGTGTTTTTTATATGAAGCAAGAATGCCTTAGTCTTCAGAAGAGCGGCTCAGTGAATAAATCACCAGACCGAATCCGATTTTGTTAACGGCGTCTGCAATGTTGTAAACGATGTCCATAGAATGGCTGGCAGCTGCTGGGTCGGAAACAAGTTGCATTCCGAACAGTCCGCCGGGAGTACCCAGGATGTAGCCGAGGGGATAGATTGCCCAACCAACCAGTACAAACCATGCGAGGATATTCACAGCTTTAGCAACCTGAGGTCCTGCGGTTTTAGCAAGCTTAGCAACATCACCGAACCATACCAGGTACACGATGTAGAAGTAAGCAAGACCAGAAATAACACCCCACATAACGCTGTTTCCGCGGTCAATGGTTTCACCGAAGTAACCGGTTACCAGCATCACCAGAGAAGCGGTGATCAGGGTCCACATAAGACCAATCTTTGCACCAGCTTTGCGTGTGATGAGGTAGAACTCAACGCACATCAGCGGCACAGTAAGAATCCAGTCTACATAACGGAAGAAAGTAGGGGAATCTCCAGTTTCCAGGTTGTAACCACGCATGTAGTAGTAGTGTACTGCCGCGATGAAGGTAATCAAGCCAGATACAAGGATGGAAGTTCTCCACTTCGGGCTGGTGTTACCCATTTCGAAGAAGAAGAAAACGGACGCGGCCATCATGGCCATGGTGCCGATAAAGAACGTAAAGGCTACGTAATTGTCGGCGGCGATTTTGAGTGATTCTAGTACCATATTTGTTTTTTGATGGGTTTCGTTAAAGGAACAAGAAGTTTCGACAAATGTTTTTTATTGTTTTAAAAAAGTTGGTTATTTTAAGCAAAGATATGCAAAACCAAGACTCTGGGCATCTCAAGTGCTTGATAATCATTGGCTTGAGGGGCGGTTTTGTTTTTTTTATTACCAGCTGCGGTTAATTCAGCGCCGGTCAAGTTGAACGGATTGTTCATATCAGAGCGTTTCTTTTAAGAAGGTTTATGCTGTCTGAAATGTTGTGTATGTTTCACTCAGACAGGTTCCAACATTATGAAAATCTCGGGCAAAAAACCTCAGCATGTTGATAACTTATTCATTTTTTGGGCGAGTTTGTGGATTACTGACTTGAGTGCCAGTCCAAGGAGTCTTGTTTACCCTCCTATTGCTCAGCAGTGCTCCTGATTATCTTTGCGCCCTTAGAGCAACGATCATGATGTACCGCACCTTGAAGCATGTAAACTGGCCCGACTTGGAACTTGGCGTGTTGGATGCCTGGAAGCGTGCGGAAACCTTCCGGAAAAGTATTGAAAACCGAAAGAATGCGCCGGCATTCACTTTTTACGAAGGTCCGCCAAGCGCCAACGGTATGCCCGGTATCCATCATGTGATGTCTCGTGCGCTCAAGGATATCTTTTGCCGCTATAAAACACTTCAGGGCTACCGCGTAGACCGCCGCGCCGGATGGGATACCCACGGACTGCCCGTTGAACTGCAGGTTGAGAAACGCCTCGGCATCACCAAAGAAGACATTGGTAAATCCATCAGCATCGCTGAGTATAACCGCGAATGCCGGAAGGACGTGATGCAGTTCAAGGACACCTGGGATAACCTTACAGAGCGCATCGGCTTCTGGCTCGACCTGGAACAGCCCTATATCACTTACGAAAACAACTATATAGAGTCGCTGTGGAACCTGCTTCAACAACTGTATCAAAAAGGCTTCCTATATAAAGGTTATACCATTCAGCCCTATTCACCAGCGGCAGGAACCGGCCTGAGCAGCCATGAACTCAATCAGCCCGGAACCTATAAACAGGTGAGAGATACCACCGTGGTGGCCCAGTTTAAGATGCAGGGCAGCAGCGACGAATACTTGCTGGCCTGGACTACCACGCCCTGGACTTTGCCCGGTAACACCGGTCTGGCCGTAAGTGCCGACATAGAATATGTGCAGGTACAAACATTCAATCCTTACACAGGCATTCCGGTTAAACTGTACCTGGCCCACAACCTGCTGGGGCGCTGGTTTGATCCTGCCGGGGCAAATGCTCCTGCCTCCGACTGGAAGCCGGGCGACAAAATCCTGCCCTGGAAGGTACTGAAACACCTTAAGGGGCGTGACCTGGAAGGACTGCGCTACGAGCAGCTGCTGCCTTATGTTCAACCCGAGAGCGGCGATAACTTCCGCGTTGTTTGCGCTGATTTCGTAACCACCGAGGATGGCACCGGCATTGTTCACCTGGCACCCAGCTTCGGCGCTGACGACTTCCGCACCGCCCAGCTCAACAACCTGGGTAGCCTGACCACGGTTGACCGCCAAGGCCGCTTTGTTCCGGAAGTGTCGGATTTTGCAGGAGAATACGTGAAAGAAGCCTTCCTGAGCGAAGACCAGAAAGAGGCTGCACGCCTGCATCAGGGGCGCGACAAATACCTCAGTGTTGACGAGCGCATCGCCATCAAACTGAAACAGGAAAACAAGGCCTTCCGCGTTGAAAAATACGAACACAGCTACCCCCATTGCTGGCGTACCGATAAACCCATCCTTTATTATCCGCTGGAAAGCTGGTTCATCCGCACCACCGCGGTGAAAGACCGGATGGTGGAACTCAACAAAACCATCAATTGGAAACCCAGGGCTACAGGAGAAGGTCGTTTTGGTAACTGGCTGGAAAATCTGGTGGACTGGAACCTGAGCCGCAGTCGCTACTGGGGCACACCTTTACCCATCTGGCGCAGCGAAGACGGCACGGAAGAACGCTGTATCGGCTCGTTGCAAGAACTGAAAGAAGCCTGCCGGGAAGCAGTTCAGGCCGGCCTGATGAAGGGAAATCCCGTTGATCAACCCGACTTCGAATTGCACCGCCCCTGG
The DNA here is from genome assembly GCA_947463095.1 of Flavobacteriales bacterium. Lineage (GTDB taxonomy): Bacteria > Bacteroidota > Bacteroidia > NS11-12g > UBA955 > REEB481. The sequence continues at coordinate 59,049 of CANHRE010000006.1, forward strand.
GTGGATGATATTGTGCTGCTCAGCCCGCAGGGTAAGCCTATGCGCCGCGAAACAGACCTGATTGATGTTTGGTTCGACAGCGGCGCCATGCCCTATGCCCAGTGGCATATGCCCTTCGAAAACAAGGAACAGTTTGCACAAAGCTTCCCCGCCGATTTCATTGCCGAAGGGGTTGACCAGACCCGTGGCTGGTTCTTTACGCTTCACGCCATAGCTGTAATGCTGCACGACAGCGTAGCCTATAAAAATGTGGTGGCCAACGGACTGGTGCTGGATAAAAACGGCAACAAGATGAGCAAGCGCCTCGGCAATGCCGTAGACCCATTCACCACCGTTGCGCAATATGGAGCCGATGCACTCCGCTGGTATATGATCAGCAATGCGCCACCCTGGGACAACCTGAAATTTGACCTGGAAGGTATTGCTGAGGTGCAGCGCAAGTTTTTCGGTACCCTCTACAATACGTACAGCTTCTTTGCGCTTTATGCGGGTTTGGATGGCTTTGTGTTCCATCCCGACAGCCAAATACCCTATGAGCAACGCACCGAGCTGGACCGCTGGATTCTGAGTAAGCTGCATTCCCTGATGGTACAGGTGGAGGCGGCCATGGATGATTACGACCCTACCCGCGCTGCCCGTGCCATAGAGGATTTCGTGGCCGAGCAGCTCAGCAACTGGTATGTGCGCCTCAGCCGCCGCCGCTTCTGGAAAGGAAGCATGAATGAAGATAAACAGGCGGCTTACGAAACGCTGTTCGAATGCCTGCTGCGGGTGAGTGAACTCATCAGTCCGATATCGCCCTTTTTCAGTGAATGGCTGTATCAAAGCCTAAGTGACCCCATGCGCAAATCCGATTCCAATCAAATCCACGAATCTGTGCATCTGAGCAATTTCCCCAAACACAGGGAAAACCTCATCGATCAAGAACTGGAAGCAACCATGCAGGTAGCGCAGAGCCTGTGCAGCATGGTGTTGAGCATACGGAAAAAAGAAAAACTGCGTGTACGGCAGCCGTTGGGCCGCATCATGGTTCCGATTTCCGGAGCAGATTTCCGGCGCAGGCTCGAACATGTGGAAGCCCTGATCCTCAGCGAGGTGAATGTGAAGGAATTGCAATACCTGGCCGAGGACAATGAAGTGCTGGTGAAGAAAATACGACTGAATTTCAAGGCCCTGGGGCCCAGGGTTGGCTCAGGAATGAAGGACCTTCAGGAGCAGGCGAAACACTTCAGCCAGGAACAAATCAGGGAACTCGAAAAGAATGGTAGCATCGTGTTGAACCTGTCTTCCGGTCCGTTCGAATTGTTCCTGCAAGAAGTGGAAATAAGTTCAGAAGACATTCCGGGCTGGCAGGTGGCTACCGATGGCAACCTCACCGTGGCCCTGGACATCACGCTCAACGATGAATTGATTGCAGAAGGCTGGGCCCGCGATGTGGTGAACCGCATCCAGAATATGCGCAAGGAAAGCGGCTTGCAGGTTACCGATCGCATCGTGGTATCTTATGCAGCCGATGATCAACTGGCCGATGCCTGCACCCGTTTTAGCGCTTATATTTGCGGCGAAGTTCTTGCTGATGCCATGAACCGCGTGGAAGGTGAAGTAGGGGAAGCGGTTGAATTAGAAGGCAAAAGCATTAGTATTCATATCATACCATCCTTAAATATCCCCTGATTACGCCATGGAAAAAAATCGCTACTCCGAAGAAGAACTCAAGGAATTTCGAGATTTAATCAACAAAAAGCTTGATGTAGCACGAGAGGAATTCAACACCTTGCAGCGCCAGTTGCGCGATGGAAATGAAAACGGTACTGACAATACCAACAATAACTACCTGACCCTCGACGATGGTGCCGATACCTTTGAAAAAGAGAATCTTACCCAGCTTGCAGGCCGGTTGAAGAAATTCATCAACAACCTGGAAGCCGCACTGGTGCGTGTGGAAAATGGAACCTACGGCGTATGTAAAGTAACAGGGAAGTTGATTCCCAAAGAACGCCTGCGCGCTGTTCCGCATACCACCATGAGCATTGAGGCCAAGCTGAGCCAAAAGTAACCTGTGACGCAAAACCCGCATCACCTACCCATGCAGGAACCCGCAGCTTCCCTCTGGAAACGCTTGTGGTTGCCTGTTGCCCTGATTGCTTTCATCCTGATTGCCGACCAGGTACTGAAAGTATGGGTGAAAACCCATATGGCCTGGCGCGAACAGTTTAGCATTTTCGGTGATTGGTTCGTGATGCACTATACCGAGAACAACGGCATGGCCTTTGGCATCGAACTGGGCGGCCGGCTCGGGAAATACCTGCTCACCACCTTCCGCATCGGAGCAGTGATGTTCGGCTGCTGGTACCTGTACAAACAGGCAACCATGAAAGCCAGAAGGGGCTTCCTGATCTGCATCGCACTGATCATCGCCGGAGCCCTGGGTAACATCATTGATTCAGTGTTCTATGGTGTCATCTTTAAAGACCGGAACTTCTATCCCGGCGGTTGGTTTGAAGGCCGCGTGGTGGACATGTTCTACGCGCCCATCTGGGAAGGCTATCTGCCCTCCTGGATTCCGTTTTGGGGGGGTGAACACTTTACCTTCTTCGGCGCCATCTGGAACATCGCCGATGCTGCCATCAGCATAGGTGTAATCAGCATCCTGCTGTTTCAGAAATACCTCTTTGCCACAACCACGCTCGAACCCAATCCTTCAACAGCGAAGGAGCAAAATGCTTCGGAAGAGTAAGCATTGGTTAAACCGCTGAAGAGTTAACTTCGAATAATAGGTCCTTCGACGGGCTCAGGATGACATGGGATTTTGTCAACCTGAACCCTTTGTCAATCTGAACCCTTTGTCAATCTGAACCCTTTGTCAATCTGAACCCTTTGTCAATCTAAATCCTTTGTCATCCTGAGCCTTTTGTCATCCTGAGCAACGTCGAAGGACGGCAAACTTTACCGGGTTTTCGAAGTTCATGGTTCTTGTGTCCCCGCCGATCTTGGGGCCATGATACTGCAGTATAACTCAGGATGAACATGCGCTATGTTCCATAAAAAAAGAGCAACCTGTGGGTTGCTCTTTTTTTATGGGCTGCTGATGTTGACTTAGCCGCCGATGATTTCTTTAATCAATTTCTGCTGTTCTGCAGTCCATTCAGGCGCAGCCGCTACCTGCTTCATCAGCGCCAGCGAAGCGCTTTGCTGTTTGAAGTAATTCAGGGTTTCTTTAGCAGGATTACTTAGGCGGCTGTTGAAACTCATGCTTGCCTCAAACAGGTTGCGGCATACTAATTCGCTGAACAGGTTCAGGCGTTTCAGCGCATCGAAGGCATTAACCCGGGTGCGGAACTCATACATGGGTCCGGAATAATCCATTATCATGCCCTTCATCGGTCCGCTCATTTCCATTCCAAATTGCGGTATGGCCAGCTCCAGCCAGCGGATATGCAGGCCATGCTGGTTGCCGTAAAGGCCCTTGGTCAGCTCCAGATAGCCGGTGCGTTTGGAGGCGTCCTTTTGCCAGGCCATCAGCTTTACCAGTGCATTTTCTATAATTCCGTAGCTGGAATCTTTCAGCGCCTGCACCAGTATAGGTTCGTTGGCTTCTGAAGCGCTGAGGCTCTCCA
>CANHRE010000007.1 GCA_947463095.1 Flavobacteriales bacterium
CAATGTGAAACTGTTGTCAGGAGCAACTACGTCTGAATTTTTCTTACAGGAGTAGATAAGCAAAGCCGAAGTTGCGAGAAGGATGACCTGCTTAAACGAACGCAGTTGGAAGCATAATTGCATGCTGCAAAGGTAATTGCTACAAACAGGTTTTCTCTTCGGAGGCGGCAAAGCGCATTCCGAAACCACTTCATTATGCCATCCGAAACAAGAAGAAACTGAATTGTTACATGGTCCGCTGCCAAAGTTCTCAGCATCAGAACTGAAAGCGATAACCGAGGTATAAACCAGTACTCTTGAATCTGAGCTTGTTGTCAAACTGAACCCCGTTGTTTTCAAACGGCTTCACATGGCTGAGCAAGGAGCGATGCAACGACCAGGAACACTCCAGATGTTTCAGCCGGAAGCATAAACTAAGGGCTGTGATGGGCAACATACGCCGCGTGGATTGATGCGTGGCAGCTACAGCAAAGGGGTAAAACTCAGCCGGGGCGTTTTTATACAAACTGTAATCCGCCGTGAGCTCTTCAACGGGTCTTTGCAGGTAGGAACCAAGCCCTGCGGAACCAAAGAACTTGATCAATTTAACATTCATCGATGCCGAATAATGAAACAGCAAACCGGGAAGACTGCCCGCTTGTGCATCAACAACGGGCCCTATAAACATTCAGATCCCCGCAGGCATGTTAAGTTCTTGAAGAGTTGCCCCTATTTTGTAATGGTTCTGCAATTCAAAGTCATGGCTCAATACCAACATTGACAAAATATTATTTTGGACAGATGTGGATGATTGAACTATCTTTCTTCCTGTAATAAAATATTTCAAAAATTCATTTGAAGAGCGATTCCAGATAACACAACATTAATAATTATAAAGAATATGAAACACGACATATTTATTGGGAGTGTTACATTAACTGTGTCAGATTCATTAAAGATTTAACTTCAACCTTTCTCCAAAGATAATAGATAGTTGAGCTAAAGTCTGGTTCCAGTTATGTACTGGTCTGTTCCATTTGGAGCAGATGTTTTCCTGAGCAAGGAACAGCATTTTCATCAGAGCATCTTCAGATGTAAAGGCTCCTTTGGATTTAGTCACAGCGCGTAGCTGCCTGTGGAAGCCTTCAATGATGTTGGTTGTGTAGATAATGCGCCTGATTTGCTTGTTGTACTTGAAGAACGCGCTTAACCGATCCCAGTTCTTTTTCCAGGATTCTATGACCTTGGGGTATTTTGAGCCCCAGGTAGCTTCCAGCTGTGACAAGTGCTTTTCTGCAAGCTCTTTGGTCGAAGCCTGGTAAACCTGTTTTAAGTCCTTCAGGAACGCCTTAACATCCTTGTAGGAAAGGTATTTTATGGAGTTTCTTATCTGATGCACGATACATAGCTGGACCTCCGTATTTGGATACACGCTTTGAAGAGCATCTGCGAACCCTGTCAGGTTATCCATACAGGCAATGAAGATATCTTCAACGCCCCTGTTCTGAAGGTCGGTAAGCACCTGCAACCAGAACCGGGCACCTTCGTTTTCCCCGATATACAGGCCCAACAGTTCTTTGTAACCTTCCTGATTAAGACCTAAGCAGCAATATACCGCTCGCGATATAACACGTCCTTCGTGACGCACTTTGTAGTGTATGGCATCCAGCCATACGAACGGATACACCGATTCCAGAGGACGACTCCGCCATTCCTGGATTAAGGGTATGATTTTGTCCGTAATACGGCTTATTGTGGCCGTAGATACCTCAATACCATAGAGCTCCTGGATATGGTCACTGATGTCTCCAAGGCTATTGCCTCGCGCATACAGAGCCAGTATTTGCCGGTCAAGGTCAAGCCCCAAGGTTCGTTGCCGCTTGCCAACAATTTCGGGCTCAAATGTGCCATTACGATCTCGGGGCGTCTGGATCTCTACCTGTCCGAAATTCGTCTTTAGCGACTTTGGCAGCTTACCGTTTTTCCGGTTTGGCTCTTCTCCGGCCTCAATATGAGCCTCAAGCTCTCCAACCAACGCTTCCTCTAAAAACTCCTTAATCAACGGCGTCAGGGCCCCGTCTTTGCCCAGCAAACTCTTGCTCTCTTTAAAACGGCTCGCGAAGCTCTTCTTGAACTCCTCGTAGTCAAATGGTTTTTTTGTCATCGTTTATGTCAAGTTTAGTGGTTTTCCCTAAAATTGACACAGTTAGTGTAACACTCTCACCCCGTGAAAAACAATGGTACTATTTAAGCACCACTTGACATTACTCCACGGTAACGCTCTTGGCGAGGTTTCGGGGCTGATCTACGTTGCAACCGCGCATCACGGCAATATGGTAGCTGAGTAATTGCAGCGGAATGGTGTTGATCAATGGGCTGAGCGACTCATCTGTTTCTGGCACTTCAATCACATAATCTGCCATTTCCTTCACTTTGGTATCGCCTTCAGTAACTACGGCAATAATCTTCCCTTTGCGCGCCTTCACCTCCTGGATGTTGCTGATTACCTTCTCATAATGGGCGCTGTTGGTGGCCACCACGACTACGGGCATTTCTTCATCAATCAGGGCAATGGGGCCATGCTTCATTTCAGCCGCAGGATAACCCTCTGCATGAATGTAGCTGATTTCTTTCAGTTTCAGAGCCCCTTCCAACGCTACGGGGAAATTATAGCCCCGGCCCAGGTAAAGGAAGTTGCGCGCATCTTTATATTTAGCGGCGATTTCTACAATCTGATCATTCAACTTCAGGGATTTCTCCACCTTGGCAGGAATGGATTCCAACTCATACATGAGGGTACGCAGTCGATCGCTGCGCATATTTCCCTTCAGTTTAGCCACGGCCATGGCCATAATGGCCAGTACGGTAACCTGGGCGGTGAATGCTTTGGTACTGGCAACGCCGATTTCCGGACCGGCATGCGTGTAGGCACCGGCATGACTCATGCGCGGGATGCTGGAACCCACTACGTTACATACGCCAAAAACGGTTGCACCGCTGCTTTTTGCAAGTTCCATGGCGGCCAAGGTATCGGCGGTTTCACCGGACTGGCTGATGGCTATAACTAAGTCATCGCTGTAAATCACCGGGTTGCGATAGCGGAACTCACTGGCGTATTCAACCTCTACGGGAATGCGGGCATATTCTTCAAACAGGTATTCACCCACCAAACCGGCATGCCAGCTGGTGCCGCAGCCTATCAGCAACAGGCGCTTGATGTTGCGCAGCTTCTCTTCATACTCGAAAATACTGCGCATGTGGAACTCGGTCTCTTTGGGGTCAATACGACCACGAAAACTATCAAGGATCGACTTAGGCTGCTCGTATATTTCCTTGAGCATGAAGTGCTCGTAGCCACCCTTTTCCAGTTGCTCTAGGTTCATTTCAAGCTCATGTATGTAGGGTGTTTGGATTATATTGTCGATGGTGCGCACCGACAATTCTCCGTTGTCCACGATGGCAATTTCCCCATCATTGAGGTAAATGACCTGACGGGTGTACTCCACAATAGGCGTTGCATCACTGGCCAGGAAAAACTCACCTTCTTCTTCACCGATGCCCACCACCAGCGGACTGCCCTTTCTGGCGGCGATTAGATGTTCAGGATGATTTTTAGAAAGGATTACGATGGCATAGGCGCCAACTACCTGGGCCAGGGCAGCGCGTACTGCATCCTGAAGGGACAGGTTGGTATGATTCATCACATCTTCGATCAGATGAATCAGCACTTCCGTATCCGTATCACTTTCGAAAGTATGCCCTCGAAGAACTAAACCCTCTTTCAGGGTCATATAGTTCTCTATAATCCCATTGTGGATTACCGCCAGCTCTCCGTTCTGCGATTTATGCGGATGTGCATTCACATTATTCGGAACACCATGGGTTGCCCATCGGGTATGACCCATCCCGATGTTCCCTTCCACATCCTCATTGATCAGGCTGTTTTCTAAATCGGCAACCTTACCCTGCTTTTTATATACCCGCATGTCACCATTCATCAGTGCAATGCCTGCACTGTCGTAACCACGGTATTCAAGTCGTTTGAGTCCCTTTATGAGGATGGGGTAGGCTTGCTTAGGGCCAATGTAAGCAACGATTCCACACATAGCTTCGCAAAAATACATTTAAAGCCCATCAATTCAGTACTTTATAAGGAGCCGATAAACGCAAAAATCCCGGATTGTATAAAATAAACTACAATCCGGGATTCTGACGTTATGAACTCACTTAAAGTTTGAAGGCTTTTTTCACTGCCGGAACAGCATCCAGGGATTCCCAGGGGAACAAGGTAACCTTCACGGTCTTCTCGTCTTTCTTACCCTTGCGGAACACCTTCGTTACGGTTTGGGTTTCACGGCCCATGTGTCCATATGCGGCGGTTTCCAGATAGATGGGTGTGCGCAGTTTAAAGCGGGTTTCAATGTCGTAAGGACGCAGGCTGAATTCCTTCATCTTCCTGATTTTATCGGCTATTTCTCCATCTGACATTTTCACTTTTGCCGTGCCATAGGTATTCACATAAACACCGATGGGTTCTGCCACACCGATGGCGTAGCTCACCTGCACCAAACATTCTTCGCAAACACCGGCTGCTACCAGGTTTTTAGCAATGTGGCGTGTAGCATACGCCGCGCTGCGGTCTACTTTACTTGGGTCTTTTCCGCTGAAAGCACCACCGCCGTGGGCGCCACGTCCACCGTAGGTGTCAACGATAATTTTGCGCCCGGTAAGGCCTGTATCACCATGCGGTCCGCCAATAACGAACTTACCTGTGGGATTCACGTGGTATTTGATGTCACTACCAAACAGCCCATGAAGCCTTTTGGGCAATTTTTTCTTCACTGCAGGCACCAAGATTTCGCGCACGTCCTTGTCAATTTGTGCAAGCATGGCATCGTCCGCTTTCTTCATATCGGCGGCTTTACCCGATTTAGGTTGAATAAAATCGTCATGCTGTGTACTGAGCACGATGGCTTCGATGCGCATCGGCTTATTATCATCGGAGTACTCAATGGTAACCTGACTTTTGGCATCGGGCCTCAGGTATTTCATCCTCTTACCTTCCCTGCGAATGGCTGCCAATTCTTCAAGCAGCAAATGCGAGAGGCTAAGCGGCAGCGGCATAAAGTTGTCGGTTTCGTTGGTGGCGTATCCGAACATCATGCCCTGGTCACCCGCGCCCTGATCTTCTTTTTTCTTACGATCCACACCTTGATTAATGTCGGGGCTTTGCTCGTGGATGGCGCTGAGGATCCCGCAACTGTTCGCTTCGAACATGTACTCGCTGCGGGTATAACCGATTTTACGAATCACCTCACGGGCGATTTCCTGAACATCCAGGTTCGCTTCGGATTTAACTTCACCTGCCAATACAACCTGGCCTGTAGTAACAAGTGTTTCACAGGCAACCTTGCTTTCAGGGTCGTAAGCGAGAAAATTGTCAATGAGTGCGTCTGAAATCTGGTCGGCAACTTTGTCCGGATGTCCTTCAGAAACGGATTCAGAAGTGAAGAAATATGGCATTGTTTTAAACAGGCGCGAAGATAAGCATAGATTTCTTCTTTCTTTTGCAGACAGCAAGGTCCTCTTTGTATCTGGTAATTATTGTAAAGTTCTGTGAAAAAAAGGAAAGAAGGAATAGTGAAAACGCTTCGCAGGCTGGGTCCGGGTTTAATCACCGGAGCCAGCGATGATGATCCCTCAGGCATTGCCACCTACGCTCAGGCTGGTGCAGCGTTTGGTCCGGCGTTTCTTTGGACAGCCCTGTTCACCTGGCCATTGATGGTCAGCATGCAGCGCATGTGCGCACGTATAGGCATGGTATCCAGGAAAGGTTTGATGGCCGTCATCAGGCAATACTATCCCCGGTGGATAACCATAGGCATCCTGATGCTCTCCGTTCCATCCATCATCCTGAACATCAGCGCTGACCTTGCCGCAGTTGGGGCTGTAGGGAATATGCTCGTGCCGGGAATACACCCCTTTGTTTTTTCTACGTTGGGAAGCGCGTTGCTGCTCTATGCTGTAGTGAAATGGAACTACCAGAAAATCTTCATGGTATTGAAATGGCTATGCCTTGCACTTTTTTGTTACTTGCTGATTCCATTCATCACTTATACTGACTGGAAAACCGCGCTGCACAGTACGCTGATACCACACTTCGAGTGGACCCCCGCCTTTTTTCTAACCCTAACAGGTATTTTAGGTACCACAATATCTCCTTATCTATTCTTCTGGCAATCCAACATGGAAGTTGAGGAACTCAGAAAAAAACACCTGCCTGTCGGTAAAAAAAGCTTTCTGTTTATGGATCGGGATGTGCGGCTCGGTATGGTGCTGAGCAACCTTACATTCTACTTTATCATTCTCACTTCCAGCTCGGTGCTGCACGCCAAGGGGGTAACACAAATAAATACTGTTACAGATGCGGCGAAGGCCCTGCTTCCTTTGGCCGGAAATGCAGCTTATGCCCTGTTTGCCTTAGGCGTGATAGGCACAGGAGCACTAGCCATACCCGTACTCGCAGCAACGCTGGCGTACATGACTTCCGAAACCTTCCAATGGAACGAGGGTCTAAACAAACGTTACCATCAGGCGCCCAAATTTTATCGGGTAATTATCGCCTCAATACTTACTGCACTGCTCATCAACCTGACAAACATCAGCGCGGTTCATTTACTCATCTGGTCAGCAGTTTTGTACGGGGTTGTTTCTCCACCTCTTATTGCTATTATTCTATTTATTGCCAATAACAGGGAAATCATGAATGGTCATGAAAACAGCCGCGGAATGAATATCGCAGGAGTGGTTACCTTTTTGCTGATGAGCATTTGCGTACTTCTGCTGTTTGTTCTCCAATAATTCCGTTTACCTTTCCGCATGAAAAGATTCCTAAGCTGCCTTTGGGTAGTTCTTGTGTTGTTGTTTGCCCCCGTTTACGGCCAGCCTGATACATTCCGGGAAATAGATAATAAATACGCCCATTTACGAATACCGTCAGGGTGGGAATACCTGGAAGGACCCCGTGGCGTACTTTTTTCTGTGTTGAGTCCGCTAACTAATACATAAGACAGCTTCCGCGAGAATTTCAACCTTGTAATGGTTCCTCTAGGGGATGAAACGATAACTGGTTTGCTCAAACAGGCCGCATCTGCTACGATAAAGGCGATGAAGTCCTTGTTGCCTGATGTAACCCTGGAACAACAAGATTCAGGAACTTTCACCTACGGCAAATACCTGGACATGCAGGCCTACAGTAATTTCAGCCGACTGGTGTGGAATTGGCGCGTTTTTTCATTTAATGGTTACATGTACTTCTTTACAACCACGGGAAGACTTCACAGTAATGACGCCACAGCATTCAGGGAACAAGTACGAGACCTGCTGAACAAATCACTGGTGCTCAAGAAACCTGAAGTTGCTGAATAAAATTATGCACTTCATCAATAAACAACTGAGGCTGGTCGGCGTGAACCCAATGACCTGCGTCTGGAATACCAACAAAATGAGCCTTGGGGAAATGCTCCACGATTTTCGGTCTGTCTTCATCCTTCAGGTAACCTGAACGCATTCCATAGACAAACAAACTGGGCCCAGAATAAACACCTTGGAGTTCAAGGCCTCCAATAATTTCCGGATACGCCTGCTTCAAAGAGGATAAATTGAACTTTGTTGTGTACCCACCATCAGGCAGTGGTTCCAGATTTTTCAGCAGAAACTGCCGAACGCCGGGATCGGGGGCGTAGTGTCTGAAGGCATCATCCGCTTCACGGCGACTTCCCAACATATGCAGCGGAATATGTTCAAAAGCTTCAAAATATGGTAAATGGCCAGGCTTATAGGCCTTGGGCGCAATATCTGCTACAATCAGCGCCTCCAAGCGATCCGGATAATGCATAGCGGCATGCATGGCAGTTTTTCCACCCATGCTATGACCCAGAACGATTCCCTTCTCCACTCCCAGATGATCCATGAGCGCGATTAAATCTTCGGCCATGGCATTAAAAGTCATTTCAGGATGGTGAAAACTCTTTCCATGGTTTCGCGCGTCAAAGCTTACAACCTTGCATGTAGTCCCAAGGATACCGGACACATAATGCCAATTGTCCAGCATTCCAAAAATCCCGTGCATGATGAACAGCGCAGGCCCCTGCTGCCCGTATTCCCGATAATGTACCAGCGATCTTTGCATCCTTGAAAAAGAAAGAGCCGTTCAACACGGCTCCTTCATATCATTTGGTTAATTACTTCAGGCTAAAACTTCTTCTACCGGGGTATAAGGCAGGTTAAACGCTTCACTAACACCGCGATAAACCACCTTACCTTCAACCACATTTAATCCCAGCTTCAACTCAGCATTGGCTGCACAGGCCTGTTTCCAGCCCTTATTGGCCAACATAATGGCATAGGGTAACGTTGCATTGGTAAGGGCGAGCGTGCTGGTATATGGCACCGCGCCGGGCATGTTGGCTACGCAATAGTGCATCACATCATCCACAACATAAGTAGGTTCTGCATGAGTTGTGGGTTTGCTGGTTTCAAAGCAACCACCTTGGTCTATAGCAACGTCGACAATAACCGAACCTTTTTTCATAGTTGGCAACATTTCGCGTGTAATCAACTTTGGAGCCTTTGCCCCGGGTATCAACACACCGCCAATAACCAAGTCTGCCGTACGTAACGCCTTACGGATGTTGTACTCGCTGCTGTATTCTGTTTGCACATTGGCCGGCATCATGTCATCCAACTGACGGAGACGGGGCAGGCTGATATCCATAATGGTCACCTGGGCTCCCATTCCTGCCGCAATCTTAGCCGCCTGAGTGCCCACTATACCTCCGCCGAGCACGAGTACTTCAGCCGGACGCACTCCGGGAACACCTCCCAGCAGCACTCCGCGACCTCCCATAGGCTTCTCCAGGTATTTTGCTCCTTCCTGCACACTCATCCTGCCAGCCACCTCACTCATGGGAACAAGCAAGGGCAGGCTGCGGTCAGCACGCTCTACAGTTTCGTATGCCAAACATACCGCATTGCTCTTAATCATGGCATGCGTTAAGGGTTCATAACTGGCAAAGTGGAAGTAAGTAAACAAAAGCTGACCGGCTTTAATCATAGCATATTCAGCCTCAATAGGTTCCTTAACCTTTACTATCATTTCAGCAACACCATAAACCTCCTCTATGGTTGGAAGCAGAGATGCTCCAGCATGAATGTATTCGTCATCTGAAAAACCGCTGCCTATGCCTGCAGTTTGCTGCACAAACACCTTGTGTCCGTGTTTTACCAACTCAGCAACGCCCGCCGGGGTCAAAGCCACACGGTTCTCGTTGTTCTTGATTTCCTTTGGAAGACCTATGATCATGGTTCTGAATAAGTCGCAAAATTAGCTTTTTATCTGTCAGTGCATAATTTTGAGGCCACAGATGAGCACTTCCTTTCAGAGAAAAATCCATTATCTAACCCTGGCAACGATGTTCTTAGGAGGTTTGGGATTGTTAGAAGGCAAATGGTACCTAAGCGCCATGGGTGCCTTGTTTTGTGTTACTTCCGTGGCGCTAACTGCCATACTTCTGCCTTCCTTCCTTCGTTCCCAAAAAGAACACAGATGGAGCAATGCTTCTTTTCTGATTGAATTCGTATTCCTCCTCACCCTTGCTCTGATACACGTGATTCCGGGGCATTACCCGTTAAGTATTCTGCTCTCGTTGCTTGCTATACTACCGGCTATTGCCTGGGTACTCAGCAGGAAGTAAACACACCTGATTAATTCCTTAAACCCCCTATTAGGTTTAAGTTGACATCGGCAGTTCGCCACAGACTGTCGAAAAATGGTGTCACGCAACAAAGCCTTCATAAGGGCAATAGAAACAATAGTATATTCATATAATGAAACAGGGCCCCTTGGGGCCCTGTTTCTATCATTCATTTAATCATTATTCCGATTAGGGGGTAAGCTTCGTGAAGCGTTTCACAGCACGCATACTGCCATTCTTCACTACAACCATATACTGCCCTTCGCTGATTGCACCAAGTTCCAGTTTATAAGTACCTGGACGACCGCTCAGCTGATAGGTTCTTACTAACCTGCCTTGCGCATCCAACAGTTCCACGCTGGTTTCTTCATTAGATATCAGGTCTATTGCCAGATTTACAGAAGTTGTAGCAGGGTTCGGATACAGCGCTACCTTATTGGCAAGCGCATCAGGATCGTTTACACCCATACCCCATACATTGACAGTTCTTGAGATACAAACCGTTGTATCGCAAGTTCCCTCAGCACGAACATAGTAGGTTGTACTGCCCGCAGGCGCCACAACGATACTCGATCCAAACCCGATAGGTGCACCTTTACCGCAGGCATCTTTATACCATACCCATCGTGCATTATCACCTCTTGACCCTCCAAAAATGGAGAGCTTGATGGATGCTCCATTAAGGATGGTGTCTGTAGATGTTACGATACCAGCTGCAGCTGTACTGGGCAGCAATACACGCACAGGTTTGTTCACGCAGGCTGTAATGTTGCATGGGCCCTCTGCTCTTACAAAGAATATGGTGCTTCCATTGGGCACTTTTGTGATGGAGGTACCGCTTCCCTGAAGGCTTCCGCCGCATGAGGTATGATACCATTTCCATTCTGCGCCTTTACCAAGGGTACCACCATTAACTGTCAGCTTCACTTCTTCGCCTCGACATGGAGTATCGTTGCTTACACTAATAGATACAGGGCCGGTAGAAGCAGAACCAGTGAAGAGTGATTTAAATGCACATACCGTGGTATTACAATAACCTTCTGCTCGCACAAAGTAGGTCGTATTGGCTGCCGGAGTAACGGTAAGTGACTTACCAGTACCCTCGTAGGCAGAACCACAAGCTCCGCTGTACCATACCCACTGAGCTCCACTGCCAAGCTTACCACCCACCACATTCAGGGTAATTGGACCTCCGCAGGAGGTATCAGCTGAGCTTGTTACTTTATCAGGGTTATGACTTTCGGTGTACACACCAACACTTACTGACAAACATGCAGTGGTATTACAAGTACCCTCTGCGCGCACATAATAGGTTACAGGATCATCAATTCTTACAGAATAGCTGGTACCCGTAGCCACAGAAGCACCTAAACCACAACCATTTTTATACCATTTCCAGTTAGCAGCTGTACCCAGCGAACCACCGGAAATACTCAAAGTTACAGTGCTACCCTTACATACGCTATCGGCCGTAGTGCTGATGGTTGTGGCTGGCGTTGAGAAGTCATTCACCTGAACAGTTACAGACTGACAGGCTGTGGTGTTGCAAGTGCCTTCAGCGCGCACGAAGAATGTAGTAGTTACGCTCACATTCAGCTGTACACTTGCACCTTCTGCTACAGGAGCTCCTGTTCCACAACCACGTTCGTACCATACCCACTTGGCATTGCTGCCAAGGGAACCACCCTGAACTTTAAAGGTAACCAAACCTGAACCACAAAGCGATTTAACACTTGCCGTAGCCTGGGTCGGATCGGTACTTGGTACCAATACCTTCACAGACCTGCTTACGCAAACTGTTGTGTTACAAGTACCTTCTGCCCGTACGAAGTAGGTTGTGGTGATATCAGGATCTACAACAATAGATAAACCTGAGCCCAATTTCTTTGACCCACAGGCATCCTGATACCAAACCCAAGTTGCATTGCTGCCCAAAGTACCACCGTTTACAGTCAGCTTCACGGTTCCACCTTTGCACACTGAATCCAGCGTTGCACTGATTGAGGTTGCTGCAACACTCCGGGTGTTGACCTTCACCGTTCTACCTGGCGCACAAGTGGTAATGTTACAAGTACCTTCGGCACGTACAAAATACGTAGTCGTAGCGGTAGGTGTCGTGGTTATAGATGGACCACTTCCTATGGCTGTACCGCCGCAGAAACCGGTGTACCAGCGCCACCTGGCATTTGAGCCAAGTGAACCACCTACTATGGAAAGCCTTACAGATTCTGTACCGCAGGTAGAATCTTTACTGAGGCTGACACTGCTGGCCGCCACACTCCAAATATTTACCTTGATGGTGCGGAATACATAGGAGGTATTATTACAAGTACCTTCTGCACGCACTGAATAGGTCGTGGTTGCAGTTGGACTCACCACGATGCTTTTACCTGTACCAATCCTTGTGGTGTTGTTGTACCACACCCAACTTGCATTATCACCAAGCGCACCACCCACTACCGATAATGTAACATTGGTATTTCCGCAGGTTGAATCGGCGGTGGTTGTAATACCTGTCGGTGCCGTAGAAAGCCTGTTTACTTTAATGGATTTAGACACGCAATTGGTCACATTACAAGTGCCTTCTGCACGAACGAAATACAAAGTAGTAACAGAAGGTGAAACGGTAATTGAAGCTCCGGTACCTGCAGGTATTCCACCGCAAGACGCTATGTACCATTTCCATGTTGCATTGCTGCCTAAACTACCACCCGACACGCGCAATGTGGTGCTTCCTCCTGAACAAACGGAGTCCACGGATGCCGTTATTGCAGAAGCGGCAACCGACTCGGTATTCACCTGAATAAACTTACTCACACAAGCAGTGTTATTACAAGTTCCTTCAGCACGTACATAGTAGGTTGAACTTGAGGTTGGGGTTACCGTAATCGAATTACCTACGCCAATGCTTGTACCTCCGCAACTACCTTCATACCAGACCCAATTAGCATTGCTGCCCAAGGTGCCACCATTTCGCGTTAAGGTAACTACTGCACCATTTGGACAGATAGAGTCAAGCGTAGATGTTACAGAACTCGCAGCTGTTGAAGACATATTCACCTTGATTGTTCTGTTCACACAAACAGTGTTATTACAAATACCTTCAGCCCTTACAAAATAGGTTGTTGTTGCTGTTGGTGCTACTGTAATGGATGAACCCGTTCCTATGGAAGTACCTCCGCATGCGACGGTGTACCATTTCCAGCTTGCACCTGTTCCAAGGCTGCCTCCATTTACGCTAAGGGTTACATTAGAGCCCCCGCAGGTGGAATCGAAAGTAGTGCCTATAGACGTTGGATCTGTACTTGGTGTATTAACGATAATAGTCGCATTTGCACAAGTTGTGGTATTGCAAGGCCCTTCAGCACGCACATAGTAGGACGTAGTAACTGTGGGAACAACATTTATTGAACTGCCCTTGCCTATTGCCGTACCACCGCAATTTCCGGCATACCAAACCCATGAAGCCCTTCCACCTAAACTACCTCCATTTACTGTAAGCGTCACAGTTGTTTTACCGCAGGTAGATGTTGCGTTTGAACTAACGGACACAGGCGCAGTACTGAGTGCCTCAACTATGATACTCTTGCTTACACAAACAGTACTGTTACAAACACCTTCAGCACGTACAAAATAAGTAGTGGTGACCGTTGGGGATACCTTCAACGTGGTGCCCGAACCTATTGAAGTTCCACCACATGTACCGGCATACCACTTCCAGCTTGCACCGGTACCTAAAGTTCCACCTTTAACAGTCAGAACCACATCCGTTCCGGTACAGGTTGTGTCATCAGAGGCACTGATGCTGCTTGCAGCAAATGAAAGCGCATTCAGCGTAATTGTTTTGCTCACGCAGGCCGTGTTGCCGCATATTCCTTCCGCACGCACATAATAAGTAGTGGATGCTGATGGAGTAACGACCACACTTGATCCTGTACCGACAGAGGCACCGCCACAAGAACCGGCATACCACTTCCATGTTGCACCAGTACCAAGCGTTCCACCGGAAACTGTCAGGGTAATATTGCTGGTTCCGCAGGTAGTATCTTTTGAAGCGACTATTGAGGAGGCCGCGGTAGAACCCCTGCTGATGGTAACAGTCTTGGTTAGACAGGTTGTATTGTTACAAGTACCCTCTGCACGCAGATAATATGTAGTAGCGGATACAGGAGTAACAGTAACGGAGGTACCCGAACCTACCAGCGTTCCACCGCAGAATGAAGTATACCATTTCCAGCCGGCGTTACTGCCGAGGCTGCCACCGTTTACGCTTAGCGTTGCAGAACTTCCATTGCACACACTATCAGGACCATTTATTGAAGTAGCGGCAACAGAATTCCTCAACACCTTAACAATTTTACTTACACATGCCGTGCTGTTGCAGGTTCCTTCAGCCCGGAGGAAATAAGTAGTAGTTGCAGAAGGAGCTACACTGATCGTACTTCCAGTACCAACAGAAACTTTACCACAACTGTCGCTGTACCATTTCCAGCTGGCGTTACTTCCTAATGTACCACCAGTCAATTTCAGTGTAGCACTAGTACCTGCACATACGGAATCTGGAGCGGAAATCGAGCTTGCTGCAACGGAAGGATAATTAACCTTCACCGCCTTGGATGCACACGCGGTGGTGTTACAGGTTCCTTCAGCACGGACAAAATAGGTGGTAGAAGCAGATGGGGCTACAGTTAATGTGCTGCCGCTATGGATGCTTGTACCGCCGCAGTTATTGTCATACCATTTCCAGGCAGCATTGCTACCCAAAGAGCCACCTGAAACTGTAAGCGTCACATTGGCGCCGTTACATACAGAATCTCTGCTCACGGTTACAGCTGTAGCAGCAATAGACAGACGATTCACTTTTATAGTCTTAGCTACGCAAACCGTGTTGTTGCAAGAACCTTCAGCCCTAACATAATAAGTTGTTGTAACAGAAGGGCTAACAGAAACAGAGGTTCCAGTACCGATGAAGGTACCGCCGCAACTGCCTGAATACCATTTCCAATTTGCTCCTGGTGCCAGTTTGCCACCATTTACGTACAACATGGTATTGTTGCCTGCACAAATTGAGTCATTTCCTGCTGTAATTGAAGTGGCAGGCTCAGAAGTATCCTTTACAGTGATGGTCTTAACCACACAGGCTGTGATGTTTATAGAACCTTCCGCTCTAACGAAATAAGTGGTATTAACCGTGGGCGACACAGTAATGCTGTTGCCTGAACCAATTTTGGTTCCGCCACAAGTACCACTGTACCATACCCAACTTGATTTAAATCCAAGTTTACCGCCATTGGGGCTTAGAGTTACCGATTTACCCTTGCATATGGTATCGGAGGTGGCGATTATAGATATCGCTGCCTTTGAGGAATCCCTCAGGAATATCAATTTGGAAACGCATGGTGCACTGTTACAAATACCTTCAGCACGAACATAGAAGGTTGTTTGCTGAGGAATAGCAGTAGAAAGTGAATCACCATATCCCACAGGCTTACCTGTTCCACAACCTCCGGCGTACCATACCCAACGAGCACCTGCTCCAAGTTTACCTCCAGTAACCTTAAGCTTGGTTTTCTGACCAGGCAATAAGGTATCAAGAGTAGCTGTGAGGCCAGATGCACCGATGGATGTATCCCTGATATTAATGATCTTACTTACACATGCAGTCGTATTACACGCACCTTCAGCACGAACAAAATAGGTTGTTCGCACTTTCGGATTTACCGTAATCGATGAACCTGATCCCAAGGCTGTGCCTCCGCATGATCCACTATACCATTTCCAGGTTGCGCCGTTGCCGAGGCTACCGCCACTTACTTGGAGCGTAGTAGGTCCACCGCTGCATACAGAATCTGTTGTAGCAGATATAGCGTTGGCCGATACGGACAAACTCATGCGGCGCACCGTAACATTCACACAGGCAGTGCTGTTACAAGTTCCTTCAGCCCGAACATAATATGTTGTAGTAGCAGAAGGAGTTACGGTAATACTGCTACCGGAACCAAGGAGGGTACCTCCGCAGGTACCACTATACCATTTCCATGAAGCATTACCACCCAAACTACCGCCAGAAACGCTCAGCGAAGTGCTTCCACCGGGACAGAGTGAATCTACTGCAGCCACAGCAGCACTAGCTGCCGTGGACAATGCATTAACCTTCACTGTTCTGCTTACACAGGTAGTATTGTTACAAGTGCCTTCGGCGCGCAGGAAGTAGGTTGTTGTAGCACTCGGGTTGACCACAATATACGACCCTGTACCTACTAAGGTTCCACCGCAACTGCCTGAATACCATTTCCAGTTGGCATTGCTTCCAAGGCTACCACCCACCGCTGTCAGCGTTACACTGCTACCGGCACAAACCGAGTCAACGGAACTGTTGATTGACGTTGCAGCTGTTGATGGCTGATTAACTTTAAGTTGCCTGTTTACGCAAGCAGAAGCATTACATGTACCCTCAGCACGCAAGTAGTACACTGTGTTCACTGTTGGTGAAACAGTGAGGCTATTGCCCGTTCCTATAAGTGTACTACCACAATTACCCAAATACCATTTCCATGATGCATTTCCACCAAGGCTTCCACCTGAAGGCATTAAGGTTACACTATTTCCATTACAAATGGAATCTGGACTGGCTGTAATACCATTTGCGGCAACCGATAGGGCATTCACCTTTACGGTACGGCTTATACATACGGTATTATTACAAGTACCTTCAGCCCTCAGGAAGTAGGTAGTTGTAGCAGTTGGGCTAACAGTTATTGCATTGGCTGAACTGATGAACGTTCCTCCACAGCTGCTGCTGTACCACTTCCAAACTGCATTACTTCCCAGCGAGCCACCAACCCTAGTAAGAGTTACGTTGTTGCCATTACAAATGGAATCAGCGGTTGTTGAAATTGAAGTCGCCGCAATTGACAGCGTATTCACTTTGATGGCCTTGCTCACACATACAGTGCTGTTGCAAGTGCCTTCTGCACGAACGAAGTAGGTTGTTCCTGAGGAGGGACTTACTGTGATACTGCTTCCGGTGCCTGCAGCGGTTCCGCCGCAGCTGCCGGTATACCACCTCCAGGAGGCATTGCCACCAAGGCTTCCGCCATTTACTGAAAGGGTTATGCTGCTTCCGTTACATACCGAATCGTTTCCGGTAATACTGCTGGCAGCTACTGAGAAATTATTGACTTTGATTGTCCTGCTCACACAAGAAGTCGTGTTGCAGGTGCCTTCAGCACGTACAAAATAGGTTGTGCTTGCAGAAGGGCTAACTGTTATACTGGCTCCGGTGCCTACAGAAGTACCACCACAGCTGCTGCTGTACCACCTCCAGCGCGCATTACTACCCAAACCACCACCAGATACTGAAAGCGTTACACTGCTTCCATTACATACAGAATCAGCACTCACAGTTATGCCCGTTGGTGCTACAGAATTACTGAGTACGCGAATGTTCTGATCCACACAAGTGGTGTTGTTACATGTACCTTCAGCACGAACGAAATAGCGTGTTGTTGACGTTGGACTCACTGTGATGCTTGCTCCGGTGCCGGCTGCGGTGCCGCCACAAGAACCCGTAAACCATTTCCATCCGGCTTTATCGCCCAGCGTTCCACCGTTTACGGAAAGCGTTACAGAAGATCCAGGACAAACCGTATCGGCTGAGGCCACAATACCAGTTGCAGCTACCGAAACAGGACGAATGAATATGGTGTCATTCACACAGGCGGTATTGTTGCAAGTTCCCTCTGCTCTTACAAAATAGACCGTTTGAACAGTGGGATTAACTGTGATTTTATCTCCAGTTGTGAGTGCAGTACCACCACAGCTGCCAGTGTACCAGCGCCAAGAAGCCCCGGTGCCTTTTGTGCCACCCTGAACTTCCAGCGTAACCGTGGCCCCAGGACATACAGAATCAGAAGGTGAAATTTTGATACCAGTTGCGGCAATACTCAACGTATTCACACCAAGGACAGCTGAACGGCTGGTGATAGAATCCCCGGCACAAAGCCACACTTTCACTGAATACAATCCGGCGTTGGAAGTGGTAACTCCACTAAGACGAAGCGTATCCCGTGTTACTCCACTAAACACACCACCATTTGCCAGCGCAACGCCATTTCTGAACCACTGATAATTTACACCGGAAGACGGGAATGAACGAACTGCAAAAAATGCATTCCCTCCCGGACAAACAGCGGTATCAGCAGGCTGTGTAGTGATCGCTGGTATCGGCGTAAACTCATGTACCCCGATGTCAGGATTGGTAGCGCTTCTACCGAAATTCCAAAAGTCTGTGTTTACATAGTTTACAGGAACTCCACCTTTATTCAAGGAACAATTCGCTGGATTCAATACCTGCAAACGCAGGAAACTGTCAGCAAGGAAACTAGTAGATTGGAACACCGGGTTCACAGATACCGAAATTAAATCTCTTGTTGCACCCATCAGCGTCTTGTATGCTGCAAGCGTTTGAACGCTATTAATACCATCTCTGAAAATCAGGTTTGCAGCGCCCGGAGTACCGGCAAAGAAACTGTTGCCATTTGATCCAGGTATGTAGGTAGTCAATGCAGAAGAGGAGCGCTCATGAGCAACTGTATAACCCGATCCCTTAGGCGTAGATGTATTTACTACGAGGTTGTTGCGCATCATTACCCTTGGGGTTGCCAGCACATAGATACCGCTGGCTGTGAGGTTCGCACCTGCGGTTGAAGCATTCAGGTATACGGTATTGTAATCAATGAATGCCGTATCTGTAGCTCCCCCTCCGGCGATTTCGATGCCTCTGATGGCCGTAGAACTATTGACGGGAACGTTTAGGTTCGCAATGCGGTTATTGCTCAAGAACAATTTCGCACCCGCCCCGGGCGCTGCATAGCGTATACCCGAAATCAACGGAGCGCCGGTAATACCGTAAGCCTGCAAATCGCTGATGGTGTTCCGGCTCACTGTAAAGTTTTGCGTACCTATAGTAGCGATTTCAATACCGCGTATGGTACCGCCAAAGGAAATTAATGAGTCAATCCGGTTGCCCTTGATGTCTACTCCAATGGTGCCGTAGTTGCTGTAGATGCCGGTAATCGGACCAATACCCTGGTTTACCAGTGAATTAACCACGTTACTGTCCATAAACCTTCTCGGTGAATTTCCGGTTAGACCATTGGTCAGGTACAGGCCATACAAACCTCCGGAATTTGTACTTAAACCAGTCATGAACACATTGTCCAAAATGTTGCGGCTGTAAACCTCTGTTAGCTGTGTACCACCTGAGGCACCATTATACACACCGTATATGGTCGTCGCGGTATTTCTGGCTCCCAGGTTTCTTATGGTATTTCCCCATACATAATTCAGCGTATCTGTTGATGTATTGGTTAGATAAATCCCATAGATGGTCGAGCCGGTTGCGCCGGTCAGGGTATTATTCATCAATCTATTACCGGTGATATACCGATAACGTTGGGATGATGTGGCCGGATAAATCCAGAATGCCGTACTACCGTGCGTGTTGCCTATCAAATCATTATCCTTGATATGCAGGAAACGTCCGGATGAAACACTATATATTCCATATAGCGTTCCTGAGAATCTGCTGTTGGAAAGAACGTTGCCATTGATTCTCATAGTACCTCCTGTGTAGGTAGCACCATGATAAATAGCAAAATGTGCTCCCGTTAGATTATCTAATGAATCATTGATAAACCGGTTGCGCAGGATTTCACCGTTCAGAGTTGAACCAGCCATCCACAACAAATAATTTGAGCTTGTGGATGTCTGACTAATGAAACTATTGCTGATTTCATTGTCTGCAATACGACATCTTCTGGTCGCAGCATTTGCGTAAATACCGTATATGTAACCATTTTGAATGGTGTCCCTGGTGATGCTGTTTGAATCTATATAGTATTCATTGCTCGCAGTGTATGGTTGATACAATATGTAGCTTAACGTGGTGCCGGCAAAACCTCCGGAGAAGAAGCGGTCCATCCTGTTATTCGAAATTCTTCCTATGTTGCTCGCTCCTGGTCCGAAAATTCCATATTGATAATAGGTGGAGCGCATGTTTTCCATCACGTTATCGCGAACGGTTACATTCACACCGGTAAAGGGTAGATAAAGACCATAGAAATATGACCCAGTAGAACCTCCTACACTAATGTTTCTGATGGTATTTCTGGCTATGGTCGCATGAGTGCCAGTGCCTGAATAGATACCAAAGAAGGCACTGCGACAGCTGTCTCCTTCAATGAGGTTATCAGTAATTCTCAGGGTGTCTGAGGTTCCGGCATGGAACAGCGCGTATTGGGTGCTGTTGGCTACAGGCTGCAACAAACCCTGTACAACGTTATTTGTAAGCACAGCATTGGAAGAGGACCCCGCATAAATTCCATAGATTCCAGTATTTGAACTGGTATCCCTGGAAATCGTATCGCGATCAATCAACAAATACCCCGGCTTACCTGCAGTGAAAATGCCATAGAGTTGACCCGGCAATACACCAAAGGTGCGTGAATTCCAGATTTTATTGTTGCGAATAAGTACCCTATTATTTGGGCCTCCGGCAGCAGAATAAACACCTGCTACCACAAAGGTTCCGTTTCTTCCTTCCTGGCGTACAACTATGGTATTGTTTTGAACCTGAACGTTTTGGTTATTGTTTGCATTTGCCGCAAACACGGCTATGCCTAAAGTCTGAGCATAGTTCTGGAAACCACCGTCTGCAGTATTATCTACATAGTTGTTTGCCGCAAAGAAGAAGTTGGTTTCTGAAGAACGTATGCCATTGGCTGAAAGCTGCTGCGCTGTTGCTATGGCTGAGTCGCCCCAACCTGTGATTCTGCAATTGGTAACGCTGTCATATTGATTTAAGAGGTTGTACGGTGCTGCATCATTAAAGCCAATGATGTGGATACCTGTATTCACCCTGTTGATTCTAAGGTTATGGAATCGGCAGGAGTCATGACTTCCAAGCCTGCTGGTCAGGGCCAAAGGCTGATTGTCCGTTGAAAGCAAATTGGAGACAAGGATGCCTTTTGATCCTGAACCACCTACCTGGGCTCCAGCCACTTCGCGATGCCGTCTGGACATCCTGATGCTGGCATTCCGAATAACCACGCGCTTACAACCATCGTTGCTGCTGCTGTTCAACAGGGCGTAACCCCATTCCATGAGCGTTGTTGGGTTCCTCGAAGTACTGCTGTCCTCAAGGTCAATTCCGTCAATGGTTACCCAGTCTTCACCAATAATTTTAAAGATACCATCAGGGCTTGCGGAGAGGTTGGTAGCTACCCCATTATATCCGTATACGATGGGATTTGCTCCGGTACCGCTCTTCTGGATAACCAGTTGCCTGTTCCGGCTTGGACGGAAACCTGCGCATGAGCTGTTGATGTATAACTGCAAACCACCAGAAGGAGCTACTTCCGTATGTCCGGCGCGCACATTAAGGGTCACTGCACCGCTCAGTCCTTTCAGGTTTACATCATTTAATGCATCTGCCAGGGTGCTGTAGTTTGGCGATGTTCCGCCAACGGTATAAGTACCCGACATGGGCGAACTGATAGCCCGTTTGCCTGTTGGACTGGAAGGTGTTATGTTATAGGTGGTACCAGCCAGCGTCAAATCAAGCGCTGATGCATCCACACTGTCACCACCATTCCCACATTTCACGTCATAAGCAAGCCAGAAGTAGAAGGTATCGTTACAATACAGAGGCAAGGAACCGGTAAACGACATGGTTCCGCTTGGATTGGCAATGGTATTGCCAAAGCGGGGAGCACCCCCGCTGAAAATGGGCGAAGTACCGGTAAAATAAAGCTTAGCACTGTCCAAATCACGGGCTGTATTCGTTGTACCCGTGGTATTAAACCGCATACGAGTCAGGTTCGGAGGCGAGACCGAGCCGCTGATGGCGACTTCCACACGCAGAATTGGCGCATTCCGCGCACCTTGAGACAAACCGCTCTGAATTTGAATTACAGTATCCGCAACAGCCAGCGTAGAACCCAGAGGCGTAAAGCTTCCTTCATCCGCACCAATGTCAGGCTTGGAGGCGCTGCGTGCATCGTTGTCATAATCATCCGATACGGTTGAAATGGGTACACCTGCTGATTCAACCGCCGTACCTGTGCTTGTGCTGATGTGCAGGTAGTTAGGGCTTGTAGCTGTGGTACTGCGGAAACTCAGGCTGCTGCTCAACGAATATGCATCGCGAACACCGTTGCCCTGGTTCACAGAACGGTTCAGGAAGTCACAAATGGTCTTATCGCTTACAAGATCCGTAATATTTCTGTAAATGATGCTGTTGGTTGATGTACCGGTATAGTACAGGTTGTTACCAGTTTGCTGCAGGTAGTTGCTGGTAGGCAAACCATTACCAGACCTGATTAATACCGCTGCAAAACCGGCTCCTGAAGGTGTACTGTTGTTGTAGAAGATGTTGTTGTTCATCAGGTAGCGTCCAGTACTCGTGCTCATGTTGATGGCAGCACTGTTGAAGGCGGCTCCTGTTGAACTTGCATTCAGGTAAACAGTATTGTAATACACCTGATGGTAAGCAGTACCACTCAGGTTCATGCCCGTCAGCCATGAAGTACTACTATTCATCGCTGGAGCTTTTACGTCTCCTACATAGTTGTTGTGCACCAGTGCGTCGAAACTGTTAGAGCTTAATAAGCCCATGATGTTTGCGGTAGAAGCACCGGTAGCATTCAAGTCTGCAATCTTGTTCTTATAAATTTCGGAATAACGGCAGCTCTGAACCACCATACCGTACATGGTTGTAGCACTGGATGGATTTCCATACAAACGGGTAATGGTATTATTCGCAGCGGTTACAGAATCTGCCGCTGAACTAAATAAACCAAATATGGTTGCTGAAGAATAAGTAGAGTTCGTGGAAATTGAATCCGCCAAGTTGTTATTCATGCGCACTATGTTTCCGTTGAGCAGATAAACAGGATATTCAAAATCCAGTCCGCTGACGTTATTTACTCTGTTGGAATTGGCATCTACGTTCACATAGTTCTGATAAGAACCATACAAACCAAAGAACGAGTAACCACCTGGTGTGCTGGGCGTTTGTTTCACCAAACTCATCACGTTGTTGTTCATGGTGGTTAAAGAATCATAAATGGGGAATGTAGTGGTTGTATAGGCGTGATAGATGCCATAAACCGTTCCACCCGCCGAACCGGTATTGCTGATGTTCAGCATGGTATCGCGGTTAAATTCCCGGTATCGGGCGGCGTTGCTGCTCCAGAAACCATAGAGGGTTTTGGTGCTGGCGTAGTTCAGATTTTGAATGCTGTTATCGCTCACCACCAGGTTCCTTACCACGGGCAGTACATACACCCCGTAGAACGTTCCACCTGAGTTAGAACTGAAGTTGCTGCTCAGGATTCGGTTTCCAGTAATGGTAATGTCCTGGTTACGTCCACCTGCATAGATGGCAATACCTCCGTGGGGTATTGTCGAGGCTGTTGCTGGAGCATGATTCCAGGTGATACGGTTGTTGCGGATAATACCACCTGAGAAGTTTTCCAGGGTGGAAGTGTTGGAAGTTCCGGCCCCGATGCGGATGGCATAGAATGTTCCGCTTGTTCCGGGGTAATCACTTCCGCCGTCCGCTTTGTTGTCAATGAGGTTACCACTGATTACATAGCGGTTGGCATTCATCATTTGAATACCATTGGTCTCCACCGTGGAGCCGCCGAAGTTGGTCAGGCGGTTGTTGGCAATAGTATCGCGAAGGTCTTTTATGAAATAAAACTGGCTGGCCAATTCCGGACCATACCAGTTGATGGGCATGTAGCAGTTGGTGATGGTGTTATTGCTGATGCGGATATCGTCATTGGTGCCGTCCTGCAGGGTTACAGCAGGTGAAGTACTTACCGCTGTAGTAAGGATGTTAGACACCAGAACTCCCACACAACCATTACCTGCCCTTGTGCTTCCACTGGTATTGTTGGCCTTGTTCAGCACGATGGAACAATTCTGAATCACAATACGCTTACATCCATCCCACGCGTTGCGCTTTAACAGGGCGATACCCCATTCTGCCTGAGTGGTAGTGGTGGTATTCAGTGAGGTGTCGCGGAATGCAAGACCGTCAATCGTGATGTAGTCATCGCTCACAATCTTGAGGATGGCATCAGGGCTGGCACCGGTAATGGTAGAAATCCCTGTGCCCGCAGAAATAATCGGCGCTGCTCCTGAACCTGCCGCACGGCGGATGGTCAATGTATTCACAACATTGGGACGGGTAGCTCCGCATGTAGTAGGATTCACGTTGATGACGATACCGCCTGCGGTAGCCCTTTCAATATGGCCGGGACGTACATCGAAAACCACAGGGCCGGAAAGTCCACGGGTGTTCAGGTCGGTAACAGCCAGTGCCAGGGTGGCATACGAAGGCGTAGTACCACCAACAGTATATGTTCCGGACATACCGGTAACATTGGTGATTGTTCTGGTTCCGGTTGGCGCTCCACCGGTTACGGCGCTGGCTACTCCATTAATATATAAGGAGTCCATCTGACAATCAAGCACAAACGTGCCTGCTCCAGGACAACGTACTCCATAGGTTACCCAGAAATAGGCTGAACCTGCACAGTTAATTTTCTGATTGATGTTGAAAGCAAAACTACCGTTGGGACCCACTCTTGTTCCAAGCAGCACGGGGCTGCTGTAGTTGAGGTTGCCTGCTGTGTACCAAAGCTTGGCCGTATCAATGCTGGTGGTGGCACTGGTAGTTCCGCTGGTGTTGAATACCAAGCGGCTGATATTTACCGGAGCTGCGCTGCTCAGGCTGCTGAGGGCAATCTGTGAGCGCAGAATTTGGGCATCTCGGGTGCCCGAGTTTACCGCCAACGTTGATGGATGGGTAACCGTAATCGTAGCCGTTGCCGTAGAACCTGAAGGCACGCTTCCGTTGAATTCATCGGCTCCGATATCAGGCGTTACCGCGTTGCGGTTTTGACTTTCCACATCTGTGGTGAATCCAGTTATAAACCTTCCTCCGCCTTCGGCAAAAGTGGAAGTGGAGGTATTCACCAGCAAGAAATTACTGTTAGTATAGTTGGTTGACTGGAAAGCTACTACGCCCAAAACACTGTTAGCATCACGTTGCGGAGCAGCGGTCAGCCTGCTGGTAAACAAACACATGGTAGAATCCGAAATCGCATCTGCACTGTTCCGATACACCGGATACTTCGCGCGTGGCGTGGGATTCAGGTAGTACAAGTTATTGTTGCTTCGGTCAGAGTAGTTGGTGTTGGTAATACCGGTTGTTGTTTTCCAGAAGCCTGCAGTTAAACCGGTAGTTGCTGAACCAGGCGTTGAAGTGTTGTAGAAGATATTGTTGAACACATCGGCTGTTCCGCTTGAGCCGGGCCAGAACAGCGCTGCCGTGCTGAAACTGCTCGCCGATCCTGATGTATTCAGGAATACCGTGTTGTTAAAAATTCTTGCCGGTAGGGAAGGTGTGGACGTCATGGCAACCTCAATACCTGCCGCCGAAACAATTGACGGTGCAGTTGTGCTGATGTTGTTAGGTCCACTGATATTGGCAATGCGGTTGTTCCACACCGTGTAGTTACCATATCCACCGATTGCTATACCGCGACCATAACCATAAGCACTCAGGTTGCTGATATCAGAGATGATGTTACCTCCTACAAAAATCCAGTTCGTTGTGGACGTTGACGTAAAGTTCAATCCGGTGGCAATCGAGTTGGCCGTTGATGTGGAATTGGTTACCACCCGGCTGATGCGGTTGCGCAGGATGAATATCGAATCACCGATGGATAGCGAATAATCTATACCCAACGCTGTGGTAGTTCCTGCTGTTATGTTGGTGAACAACGAGTCAACTACGTTGTCACTGATTTCTATGTAATCACCATAACCGGAATAAATACCACGGATGCTTCCAAAACCATGAATCCTCCTGACAGTGTTGTTCTTCATGATCAGGTTGTTGGATGAAGAAGTACCATGGCGCATACCCTCAACCGTAACAGCCGATGTGCTGTTCTCCGGACCATAGATTCCGAACACTGTGTTGCCGCGCATAAAATGCGTTCCATTCGTCGGTGAACCAAAGTCGTAATAACCATAAAAGATACCGGTTCCTGCACTACCCGGCACTATCAGGATGTTGGCAATCAGGTTGGAATCCGCCTGATACCAGGGGGTCGACACACTGTTCAAAATACCATAGCTGGTTGTACCATTACTCAATATATAGATACCGTCAGCGGGATTTAGGCCCCCAATGATGTTGCGGCTCAGTTCATACCCCTTTAGGTATGAGGTACTCGACACGGATGAGATGCCTGTAAACTGGTACGCACAGGTATCATCGTTAATGATATTTTGGCGTACATACGCCTTTTCAATCATACCGCTGCTGTTACCCCAGTTGATGCCGGTGAAACTGCCGGTGCTGAAATTTACCCTGGAGTTGGTAACGCGGTTGCCAATAATCTGCAACCCATCTTTTACATAGGAGGTAACTGCAATACCAATGAAGCTGCCGTTGGCATTGAAGCAACGGTCCACGGTATTGTCGTTAAATACCATCCGGCAAACGCCGCCCAAATCGGTAAGCGCTCTGATGCCATATACGGTTGAACCTGATACCAGGTTGTTTCTGACAATGGTTGTGTTATTTCTACAAAAGGTGATTGCATTGTTGATTCCCTGTCCGGAAATCCAGATACCGTTAATACCGGTGCTGGCCGGAATGGAGGAGTACCCGATTTGGTTGTTGTTGTCAACCCGGTTGTTTTGTACCAGAAGCCTGTTGATGTTGTAGGTTTTGATGCCATTTTCTGCAAAACCCAGTACCAAATTGCCATTGGCAGCCAGCGCTCCACCAATAATGATGTCCTGGTCTATGTGCGTATAAGGAATGGTTCCATCCACAGCACCCCTGAACAAAATGCCGCTGTAAGCATTGATTACCGTATCGCTTTCCAGGGTGTCGAACTGACAACGACCTGAAGCCGAGATTGGGGTAATGGTTGTTGTAAGCGCATTGTTGGCTGCCGGTACAAAGGCAATACCCTTGTTGCCGTTCTCAAACAAGGTCGGGCCCGAGTTGAATACCGGTGCTGCAAACCATATTCTGCTGTTGCGGATGGCTACGTTCTGAGATGCATTAATGTTGCTGGCGCGGAACACAATAAAGGCCGCCTCCATCTGCGCTGCTCCGGTGGTATTGGAGTCGGACAGGTTTATACCGTCTATGGTTACGTAGTCAGAACCGTGCAATGCCCATATATAGTCGACAGTTACTGAAGAAGTACTCAGGGTATTGGTACCTACTCCCGCGGTAATCTGGGGTTTGGCGCCGCTGCCGAAAGCCTGGAAGCGAATGGGGTTTGCTGCCGTGCCAGTTGTTGTGAGGTTAATGCCGGCTGCAGGCGCTGTTTCTCTGTGGCCTCTGGCCACATATACGTTAACCGGTCCGCTGATGACACCACTGTTCAGCGCGGTGACAATTGAATTAATGGTAGGATAACATGCACTGGGAACCAGGTAGTTTCCACTGAAGCCAGTACCTGTTCCAACGGTGTATGTAAAATTGGCTCCCCCGTTGTTACCCAGATTCAGGGTGGCCATGTCATGTCCACTTTCTCCGAAAGAAGTAACATCAGCACGAATGGCCGACAGTGATTTTGGAGATGTGTATATATAATAATATAAGGAGGTACCCGCTGTTTGGCAAGGAATGATAGCTCTGACGCTGGTGCCGCTCACGGTCATTTGAACCAGTGTTGATGTGGCAAATGTGGAACTGGTGCTCCAGCGCAGATAAACCTGTTCGCCGGAAGCAGGCGTTGAGCCAAGCACTGCTGTAACAAGTACACTGTTGCCCGGATTCACTGCACCGGCAGCAGGACTTTGGGACACCGAGGTAACGCTTGCCGGATTGAAGGAAGTTTCCAACACCGACATATTTTCGTTAGTCGGTATGGCACCTGTGCTGCGCTCCGTAATGTTTACAGTATAATATCTTCCTGCGGTTACTGAAGGATAGAATCCACTGGTTCCTCCTGAAGAAGTGTTGAAGGTAGCCGTAGCAGTAGTTGAAGGAAACGCTGTATTCGGCGTGATGTATTGATTGTAGCCCGCCAATGTAACCGGACCGCTATACGGACGCCAGTTTGTGGTATAGTTGGGTGAGGCCGCTGTACCTGTGGCAAATTCCCACTTCCTTGTACCGGAAGATGCTGATGAACTTGCCTGGAGTCGAACCTGCCTGAATGCGCCGCGGTCGGTAAGGTTATACGTGCTGTAAGACCCGCTAACCACTTCCGTTCCAAGTACCGTTGCCTGTCCGGAAACCGTCTGTGAACTGTTCACAAAAATCATGGCTGCAAATGCCGCCGTGAGTGCTTTGTAGAATTTATGCATAGGTTTTTTCGTTTCGCTTTTTCTGCGAAGAAGAAGGACTACTCACCCAACAGCACCTACACACAGTCCACTTCCCCGAACGACAAATATATAAATCGCACGTATTGATTCATCATTACACGGTTTTTTTTGCGTTTCGTAGATAAACTTTTTTAACGCCATAAACAGTTTTTATATAGTAGAACGCCTTTCTCCTGGCTGAAAACCGGGTTTTCATTCAGAAGCGCAGATCTTTGAAGCAGTTGAGCATGACAACGCCAAGTGCCGTAAAAAACTGGTTTCAAAGCCGCGGCTGGAGC
Organism: Flavobacteriales bacterium; assembly: GCA_947463095.1. Taxonomy (GTDB): domain Bacteria; phylum Bacteroidota; class Bacteroidia; order NS11-12g; family UBA955; genus REEB481. The sequence goes on from CANHRE010000007.1 coordinate 28,454, forward strand.
CCATTTCCGTTCCAGCTGGAAACAGCAGCCTATTATGAGGAACTGATAGGTGGTTTGCTGCACGCCCCTACCGGAAGCGGTAAAACATTTGCCCTGGGTGTTCCTGCCATCGCGCATCACGCACAACGTCAGGATAAAGGCCTGCGTATCCTGTGGATTACCCCACTGCGCGCCCTAAGTTCAGATATTTGTGCTGCCCTCCAACAGGCGGCCGACGAACTGAGCACAGGTTGGAAAGCAGCCATACGGCATGGTGATACCGCAGCAGCTGCAAAAAAACAATTGGATCTTCACCCGCCGGAAATACTCATTACCACCCCCGAAACCCTGCACCTGCTGCTGGCCCGAAAGGGTTGTAAGGAGCGCTTTGCCGCCCTGGATGCCGTTGTGGTGGATGAATGGCATGAACTGCTGGGCAGCAAACGCGGTGTTCAGATTGAACTAGCGCTGGCTGCGCTCAGAAACCTGCGACCGGAATTGAAGGTTTGGGGTATTTCGGCTACCATCGGCAATATGGAAGATGCCTTGGATGTGCTGCACCCCGCAGGCGGAAACACCAAACTCATCAGTGCCGGAACGGTGAAAAAAACGGAAATGCACACCCTCATGCCCGATGAGTTGGAACGCTTCCCCTGGAGCGGACACTTGGGCATTCGACTTCTGGAAAAAGCAGCTAAAATCATTGAAGAATCAGGTTCCACCCTGGTTTTTACCAATACGCGCAGCCAGTCGGAAATATGGTACCGCAGCTTGTTGGAACATAACCCCGGTCTGGCAGGACGCATCGCCATGCACCATGGCTCCTTAAGCGCAGAAATTCGCTCCTGGGTTGAAGAACAACTCCATCTGGGCAGCTTGAAAGCCGTCGTTTGCACCAGCAGCCTGGACCTGGGTGTTGACTTCCATCCGGTGGATACAGTCATACAGGTTGGCAGCCCCAAGGGCATGGCCCGTTTCATGCAAAGAGCCGGTAGAAGCGGCCACCGTCCGGATGCCAGCAGCCGCATCTACTTCCTGCCGACCCACAGCCTCGAGCTGATCGAGGCCGCCGCCCTCCGCGCAGGCATGGAAAGCAAAATCGCCGAGCAAAGAACACCCAAGGTGCGCTCTTTTGATGTACTGCTCCAATTTTTGGTAACCCTAGCCGTTGGCGATGGCTTTGAACCACAGGAAACCTTCCGTCTGATTCAGGGAACACATGCCTTCCAAAGCATCACCGAAGAAGAGTGGAACTGGTGCATCGGCTTCCTCACCACCGGCAATGCTTCGCTGGAAGCCTATGACGAATTCCGGAAGTTGCACCGTGTAGGCGACCGTTATTACATCACCAGCAGAAAAGCCGCCATGATGCACCGCCTGAACATCGGCACCATCAGCAGCGAACAGAGCATCAGCGTGCGCATGCAGGGCGGCGAACACCTGGGCAGTATCGAGGAGTATTTCATCTCGCGCCTGAAACCCGGTGATACCTTTGTGTTTGCAGGGCGCACCCTGGAATTTATTCGTCTGGAAGGCATGGTGGCCTATGTGCGCAAAACCCAGCGCAAGAGTTCCCTGGTACCCAGCTGGATGGGGGGAAGGATGAGCCTGAGCAATGAGGTAAGCAGCCTGCTGCGCGCACAAATTGAACACTGGCAAAGTGCTGACAGCCTGGAAATGCTCAAAGTCAAGCCCCTGCTGGAATTACAGGCCATTCGTTCCGCCGTTCCAAGCAGTAATGAGCTGCTGCTGGAAACACATCAAACTGAACGAGGCCATCACCTTTTTGTGTTCCCGTTCGAAGGCCGCATGGTGCATGAAGGCATGGCCATGCTCCTGGCATACAGGCTGAGTAAAATAAAAGAGGCTTCCTACTCACTGGCCATGAACGATTACGGCTTCGAACTGCTCTGCGCCGAGCCCATCCCGCTCATGGAAGGCCTGGAAGAAAACCTCTTCGGCACCGAGAACCTGGCCGAAGATTTATACGCCTGCACCAACTACAGCGAACTGACCCGGCGTCGTTTCAGCGATATCGCAGCCATCAGCGGCCTCATCTACCGCGACCTGCCCGACCGCGTGCTCAAAACCCGACACCTGAAGGCCAACGCAAAACTGTTCTACGAAACATTCAAAACCTATGAGCCCAATAACCTGCTGCTGCGACAGGCTGAAGAAGAAGTGTATTTCGACCAGCTGGAAGAACATCGCCTCAGGGCAGCCCTCAACAGGGCAGGAAAAAGGAAATTACTCCTGATAAACTGCACCCGCTTTACCCCCTTTGCCTTCCCCATCATGGTGGACAGCATGTCGCGCGAAATGCTCAGCAACGAACGCCTGGAAACCCGCATCGAACGCATGTTGCGGGAAGCCACAAAAGATTGAGTTGCTTTCCAGGAACTTTGCATTTACCTGCCACCCCCATCTGGTATTCATCATTCCCATGCGCCATTCCATCAATACCCTGAAAAACACCCTGCTGTTATGTGTTTTTTTTCTGTGGAATCAGGTCTCTGCCCAGACTTGCGGCAAGTACGACTTCCTGGAGGCCTTTATCTTGGATATTCGCCACGAAGGCGAAAGCAAACAGGCTCGCGATGTGGAAGTATGGCTGAAAGAAATGCGGAGTAATCAAACCGTCAAGCGCATTCTTCCCAACGAACAAATCCGGCTGAATGGCCACGTGGAATACCCGCGGGCCGGAAACTATTTTCTGGTTGACTTCCATTCAACATCTTACCGTGAACCTGAGCCTATTTACGTGGCTATGGTCATCTATAAAAACGACACTTTTCAATATCGCCTTCCCTATGAAAGCAGGGTGCATACCTGCTCCCAGCATCTGTTCGAAAAAAGAAAGGAATGGAACGATACACTCCGCTCCAGAAATGGGAAGGCGCATGTACCCTTCCGCATCACCCTTGGGCAACCCCCCGGAAATTTACCGGTGCGCTTCCCTTTAGAAGAAGTGCTGGCGCAGCCCGTTTGGCACAGAACCTATGACGAGCTGAACAGACCCTGCGATATGCTTCAGAGGATCAGAATTTTTGATGCCCTGAGCCTGAACACCGTCCAGGTAATTGCTGCAGGCACCGGATTTTGCGTCGGTACCCACGAGGAACCGCAGCATTTCCGGCGTGTGGATGTTTACGGCGATAACCCAAAGGGCATTCCCGATTTATGCTTCACCCGAATAAAAATCCAACGAAACAGACCCCTGCCCGATGAGCTGTACCGAGATTTCTGGCTGTTCAGCCAAAGGCACCAACTTTGGTACCGCAGCAACCTGCTCAGCGAATATGCCAATGTGGAACTCGATAAAGAAGGCTTCCCTATTCGCGCCGAATATGAAGACTCTTCAGGCGTAACCATCATCAGACGCTACCAATGCGACGGCAAACGCTGGCAACTGGCTTCCACAGAACGACGATTTCCACCCGCGCCCCCAGAAAAGCCAAAACCCCGTTATGACTATTGTTTAACGATAGAAGGAACTACATACGGGAACAAAGCCGTTCAAGCCGGAACCTCCGTTCAGCCGGAAGATGTTTATGTGCGTGACACCTTCCTGATAAAAAACCTCTGCGACCGCAGCATCAAACTGGATTGCCGCGATGCCAACGCTTGGATGCTGAAGATACCCGAAGCCATCGGGCCCTACCGAACCCTGAGCCTGGTGTTTGAAGCACGTCATCCGCTGGATCCGAATACCCTTTCCTCCCATCAACAAATATTCAACCTGCAGAGTTCCGCCGGACAAAGTATCAGCCTTGGTATTCAATACTACCTGGCCGGTTTGAACACTGTAGTTCGTGATTCCTTGGGAATGGTGAAGGCCTATAAAAAGCGCTACAGGGAAACATTCAGTAACCTTCATGTTCTGGTCAATCATCAAGGAATTCCGACCGGCGTTGGCGAATGCCTGGGCCTTACAGACCGTAAAACAGGCACTTGGCAATATCCTGACAGTACGGGCCGCAGCAGGCATGTTGAACTTCACGGAAAAGCCGTGGCTGTGAGCATTCAGAATCAGGAGCGTATGGACAGCAACGCCATTGTGGAAGTGCACCGCGAAGGCATTTGGGAACCGGCCTTCTTCCAAAGAAGCAACAACAGCTTTTTATTGGCTACCGATGCCAAAACCGACAGCATTCGCATCAACAGCGGCGGGTACAGTGCCTTATGTCGTTACCGCTATCTTCTGGAACAGGACAGGGCTCATCTGCCAGCTTACCTGAGCCGCCCGGAGGAAGTGACCTATTACAACGGCATCTGTGAGGTACCATTGAATATACATGGCCATCAATACGTGCTGCGTTGGAACTGGAATATTCCTGAAGCCAATAAGGAAGGCATGCTGCAACAACAAGCTTCGTTGATAGCCTCGCTGCGCAAACAGTTTCCTGGGCTGCGTACGGACATCTACGAACTCGAGTCCATGTTACCCATATTGGATATGCATGCGCTGAATGAAGCCACACGACAGCGGCTTTTGGGGAAACTTACCGGCCTGCAGGAAATCGAAACTATCAGCAGGGTGGTTCAACCCCACGGGAATCAAAACACCTTCGCCGGCCGGGAAACCGGTGTGGTATTCGATATGGATGTGTATCCCGAACGCTTCCACAAACAACTGGATTCACTCGGGTTTGAGCGCATGCAACAAACCTGGGGTACTACCCATTATTACCAGACAACCTGGAAAGGAAAACTCATGGATGCCTCATACTTCAGGGCCGTAAGCGCCCTTGCGGCAATGCCCGGAGTGAGCCGGGTCTATCCATCCTTCCACTATCGCGTGTATGCCGAGCCCGCAGATCGGCTGGAGGAATAGCCCGTGGTTCGATAAACTCCCCTTGACAGGAATTCCAACGCTCCCTCAGCGCTTGTCCTGTTCAACAAAACGCACTTCCACCCTTCGGTTGCGGCGGCGCTCCTCCGGATTATTGTTTGGGCCGATTGGTTCGGAACTTCCCCGGCCTTCGGCTTCCATTCGCGCAGCGTCTACCCCAAATTGCTCCAGGTATTGCTTTACAGCTTCTGCCCTTTGCCGTGAAAGCAACCTGTTTCTATCCTCGTCACCCGTGGAATCGGTATGACCGCTGATGCGTAAACGCAAGGTTGGGTGCGATTGCAACCATGCTGCAAGTTCATCCAGTTGTTCAATACCATCATCCTCGAGCTTTGCACTGTTACTTGGAAACAGCACCTGCTCCAGGATAAAGGGATTTTCTTTGGAAGCTGCATCGGTTTTGTCCTCCTTTTTTGGTGGTATTTGCCAGGTGTTGGAAGTGCAGGAAGCGCTGCCGGCCGGCCAGACCGAAACATCATCAATAAAATAATAAGCTTCCTTCTGGCCCTTGCTGTTCACCCGCGCCACATGGATGCTGTCTAAGGGGCGAAATCCCCCGATACTCATAAACCGCTCCCCACCTTTTGCCCGATAGGCGCCGCTCAGGTGCATCCATTGCTCCCTGTAGAACAATACCTGCCCGGAGCGATTCACCAGATGGGGCTGCAAACCTGATTCTTCAAAACGATAAAAATCCAGAGGGGTATTACTGAAATGGAAACCAACGGCATCGGCGGCGAAGGCACTCTTGCGGCTCAGGATAAAATGCACCTTTACACAATAAACGCTATCGGATTTTAAAGGCTCTTTCAGTGTGCCGCATAAATACTCGATATGGCTGCCCCCACGTGAGTAAATGCGAATACCGGTACTTGCTGTCCCTGTGCGGTGCCGGGCCTTCTTGCCTCTGTAAAAATCCGGGGTTCCTGAAGCACGGGTCCAATAATCTACCATGGTATCGTCGAAACTCAGGGCGGTCATTTCTGGCCAGTTCTCTCGGGCATATTCAAACGAGGGATTGTGCAGCAGATTCAGCCTGTCGGGAAGATTCCAGTTGCTGTCGGCCAGAATGTCTGTATTGTGAAAAGGGGCGTCGCTGATTCCAAGGAGCGCATCATCACCCTGCTCCAGTTGGCCCGGTACGCTCATGGTGGTGCGCATGCTCAGCACACCAAGATGTTGCACATAGCTTCGGTACAAAGTGCCCTGCTTCATGATGTTTACAAGGAAGCTGTCCCTGCCGGTACGCGTTATTTCCCAGCGTTCATCGTTCCAGACAAACACCCCTTCATGCATAAATTTTGTAAGTTCCTGAGTTCCTGCTTCCGCACCGCGCCTGCGGTATCTTTCAGTTTTCAGTAAAACACCGGTGGAATCGTACCAGTTCCAGGTTCCGGCCGGTCGGTTGTTGCCGTCTTTTTTTCGCTGGTAACATGCCACCTGCGCCTTGACGCCGTTTCCATAGTAATATGTCCACCTGCCCCGCTTGTATTGCTCGGGGACCGGTTTTTTTCCAGGTTCTTTCCGGTAGGAATAGGCAGAAGAATAAGCTCCGGCGATTTTCAGCGTTCCATCGGGCCAGTAGCTGCGCGGCGGCACCTTTACTGCGCAAGAGGTTCCGAAGACCATCATCGCAAAAGAAATGCGGCGGAGCATGGATGAAAAACGATTTAAACCTCTTGAAATTGCTCAGCGTATAAACACCAGCTTGCTCATGTAGCTGTCGCTGCCGTCGCGGTTGATGCTGAAAATAAGGTAGAGGCCACTGGCGGGCTTATCGCCGTTCAGCTTGCGACAATTCCAGGTGGCTGTGCCTCCGCTGGCGCGGGTTTCATACACCACATTTCCGTTGATATCGGTGATTTTAACTTCGGCATCGTCCGGCAGGCCCTGCATCATTACGCTGCCTTCATAACCGGGTCGCACCGGGTTTGGGAACACCTTGACTTTGCCGTGAACATCGTTGGCAATGGTGGCGTCGCCGCGCCACGAGCTGATGCCTTCGCTGCTGCCGAAAAACACCTCGCCTGTTTCTTCCATGATGCCGATGCTCTGCACTTCGTTCGACAATAAGGGGCTGTTGTCTCTGGTGAAATGTTGCAGCACCTTCAGTCCGTTTTCCGCTACCAGATAAGCGCCGTTGTTGGTGCCCACCCATTTACGTCCACCGCCGTCAACGGTGATGCAGTTGATTACCTGCGTACCCAGCAGATAGCCGGTGGTACCGCCTTCCACAATCACGAAGCGCTCAGCATTTACGGCTTTGTTGTTGGGAAATAACTGATCCGGACGGGTAAATACGGCAAGGCCCTGGTCGGTACCTACCCATATATAGCCGTAGCGGTCGGTAGCAATGCAGCTTACCTCGCTGCTGGGCAAACCGCCGTTGTCGGCCTGATTGTTCAGGAAGCGCTGACGGTCGTCGGAAAGAACATCTGGCGTTTCGTTGTCATCATAAACCATCAGGCCCACTGGGCCATTTGGGCCAGTGCTGGAGTTGTTGTAGGCCAGCATCCATTTGTGGCCGTAGTCGTCAACCACCAGCTGCCCTACGTTGTTGTTCAGCAGGCTGAAGCTTTTCCAACCCCCAGTTTTCAGCAGCACATTCAGACCGGTGGCGCTGCCAAAATTGCTCACCCAAAGGTTGCCATTTTTGTCAGTGGCCATGCCTGTAACACGTGTCCAGATGGTGTTTCCGAATTTGCGCAGGCTGCTGTTGCTGCTGTCAATACGCAGTCGGGGCTCTGTTCCGCTGAAAAACACCATGCCGAAGGAATGGGTTCCCAAGAACACCCGTTTGGTTTCCGGCTCGGCATAGGCTACCGTCCAGTCGTATAAGCCATCGGTGATGGGATTAGGACTGCGGTTTATCCAGCGGTTCTCATGAAACATCGCATAGCCGCTGTTGTTGAAGGCATTGCCGTAGGTATTGGTCGTTCCGCCTCCGGTAACATACAGGGTGCGTCCAACGGAGGCCATCTGGTAAGACTGTTTGAAGGCCGGACCATTGGGAAAGAAGCTCACCTCGCTGCCATTGATTTTCTTGATGAGCCCGTAGGTGTTCAGCACAAACCACACATAGCCTTCGCGATCAACAATGCCGCGGTTAATCAGGTTCACCGGAATGACGGATTTGCTTTTGCCATCATCGCTAATGATTCTTCCTTCTGCAAAAACATACAATCTTTCGTAGTAGATGCCGATGTTGGCAATAGTATCCTGCTTTCCGTCGTAATAGTCTGTCCAGGAACCATTCCGGTATTGTTTCATCACTTTGTTAAGATCGCAAACCAGCGTATTGTTCCAGTTCACCATATTCCTGCACGTTACTCCGTTGCGCAGCAACTTCCAGTTGTTGTAATCGCTTAGGTTGCGCGTACCGTCGTAGGGCGCGTAAAGTATGGCTCCCGAAATGGCGGCATACAGGGTGTCGTTCACCACAGCCGTGGCGGAAACAGCAACCGTGCTGCCTCCTGGGCCGATGCTGGTATAGGAATCGGTAAAAATCGCTCTGGAAACATCCAGCACCAGGATGCCTAGTCCTGTAGCAATTATGGCCTGATTGCCACGGAAGTGTACATGTTTGATGGCTTTGTCGCCCTGAAGGGATGACTGCAGTACATCAGGGAGGTTCACAATGCGGTTGTCGTTTTTCAACAGGTCTATATTGCCGTTGCGGTAGCCGATAATCACCACGTCTGCATCAGGCTGATAACCCAGATAGGAGATGCCCACATCGCTGAACCCATCCACAGATGAGAGGCGGCGTACTTCACCGTCTGCCTTGCCCACGCTGAACAGACCATTTTCACTGGCAGCCAGGATATGCTCCCGGGTTTCTGCCAGATGCTTACAATCGGCATAGGGTAAATGTACCCTCCAGGATCCAAAAGGAATATCGGCCTCCCCCTGAGCGGAAAGAAGACCGGCCTTCACGATTCCCAAAATCAGCCACCAATACCTCATACGTTTTATTATAGACACTATGTAAATCATCCGCAAAATACGCCGCATCAGGCTAAAACGCTGATATTATGATGAAATGGCGGTAAGTTTGCCAGCTTATTATGTGGGACAAAATTGCAAGTGCGGTGATGCGCTACCGCGTCTGGTGGCTGCTTATCATCCTTGGTCTTACAGGATTCATGGGATACCATGCCAGTAAAATTCAACTGGCTTATGACATGCAGAAGCTGGTTCCCAAGACCGACAAGGATTTCATTACCTATATAGATTTCAAAAAGAAGTTTGGCGAAGACGGCAACAAGTTGATTATCGGCGTTCAAAGCGCTGAATTCTGGAAGATTGGATATTTCAAAAGGTTTTCAGCCCTGTGCGATAGCCTTTCCACCATTCCCGGCGTAACCGGTTTGGTGTCACCTTCGAGGGTAGTATCGCTGCAGGTGGACGACAGCCTGCAACAATTTGTTACCCATCCGCTGTTCAGCAAGAACATACAAACCCAGGAAGAGCTGGATTCGTTGTACGGCATTTTTGAGACCCTGCGCTTTTATGACCAGCTCATCTTCAACAAAGACAGCGGTGTGGCTCTTTGCATCGTATCCATTGAACAGAAAGTGCTGGACAGCGAAATACGCAATGCCCTGCTGCGCAAAGCTTTTCAGTATTGCGATCAATTTGCCGCTGAAAGCAAAACCGTTATTCACTATTCAGGGCTGCCCTTTATCCGCAATGAGTTCAGCACCAAGGTAAAGAGCGAGATTACCCTGTTTACCATCATTGCATTTGGCATTACCGCCTTGCTGATTCTGCTGTTCTTCAGAAGCGTGACCACCTTGGTTATTTCCATGGGTTTTATTGCCATCGGTGTAATCTGGTGCTTGGGCATTTCTCAGCTGTACGGCTATAAAATCACCATGTTGATAGGCACCCTGCCCACGCTGCTGGTGGTGATTGGTGTGCAAAACACCATATACCTCATCAACAAATACCACGACGAATACCGCCGCCACCGCAACAAGATGAAGTCGCTCACGCGAATCATTTCGCGCATTGGCGTGGCCAGCTTCCTCATCAACATCACCACGGCCATAGGATTTGGCGTGTTCTACTTCACTGATTCCGCGGTACTGGAACAGTTTGGTGTTGTAGCCTTCTGGGCCATCAACGCCATATTCGTTATCACCCTGGTGGGCCTGCCCATTGCCTACAGCTTCCTGCCTGCACCGAGCCTGAAGCAAATTCAGCACCTGGAAAACCGCAACATCACACGCTTCCTGGAATGGGTGCGCTTCATGGTGTTCCATCACAAACGCCGCATCTATTTCTGGAGCATCGCACTGACGGTTTTTGCCAGCATCTATATGTGGCGCCTGAGGCCTCTGGCTTACATGGTGGACGATATCCCACACAACTCCAAGTTGTACCAGGATCTGGAATTCTTCCAAAAACACTTCAAAGGGGTTATGCCTTTTGAAATTGTGGTTGAGTGCACTGAAGAAAACGGAGCCAAGAACTACACCACACTGAATAAAATTTACGCGCTTCAAAAGAAACTGGAGAAATTCCCCGAGCTGAGCAAGCCTATTTCTCTGGTGGAACTGGTGCGCTTCGCCAACCAGACCGTGCACAACGGCGAGCCGAAATACTATCGCCTGCCGCCAACTACCGAACTGGGACAAATAGCCATGTATATGCCGGAGCCTTCCGAAGGACATAAAAACATGATGGACGGCCTGGTAGATAAAAATTACCGCGAATTGCGCGTGAGTTATCAGATGGCCGACGTGGGCAGTGTGCGCATGAAGGAAATCACCGAAGAGGTGCATCGTATCATTGACGAGATGTTCTCCAAAGAACAGTTCGATGTGCACATCACCGGAACCTCAGCAATTTTCCTGAAAGGCAACTCATACCTGTATGACTCCCTGCTCAGCTCCACGTTCTGGGCGCTGGTAATGATTGCCTTTACCATGGGACTGCTGTTCCCCTCGCTGAAGATGATCATCATCTCATTGATTCCGAACTGCATCCCGCTCATCATCACGGCAGGCATTATGGGCTACCTGCAGATCCCGCTCAAGCCCAGCACCATCCTGGTGTTTTCCATCTCCTTCGGGATTGCCGTAGATGCAACCATCCACTTCGTTACCACCTTCCGGCGAGAGTTAAAACACTCTGACAAAAGCCTGCGCGAAACCCTAAGCCATGTGATCATGGAAGTGGGTCACAGCATGATTTACACCAACATAGCGCTGTTTGCTGGCTTCATGATCTTCGTATTCAGCGATTTCCAGGGAACCAAAGCCCTGGGCTGGCTCACAGGAACAACACTGCTTGTGGGTATGTTCGCAAACCTGTTCCTGCTTCCCGCGCTTATCCTCAGCTTCGAAAAAGGACTGAATCCCAAGGAAGAGTTGAGCGAAACTGTGATTGATTTGCCTGAAGAGGAAGAATAAGCATCTACTGCGTTTTTGATACGCTGAGGGGCTTCCGAAACCATAATATATGTCATGGTGCCCCTCGGCTATGCCCCACCACCCCTGCTTGAAATCGCCGAATGGAAAGACCTCCAATTAAACCTTAAGCCTTCTTCCTGGTAATCACCCAATACACCGGCAAGCCAGCCAGAACGATGAGCAGTCCGCGCAGGGTATAGGTGGTTTTAAACACCAGCAAATCAAGGCAGATGGCACCGGCCAGGAGTATATACAAGGCAGGAATCAGCGGATAACCAAAGGCCTTGTAGGGACGAGGAGTATCTGGCTCCAGCTTACGGAGGCGAAAAATACCCGCCACGGTGATGATGTAAAATACCAGGCTTGCAAAGGTGCAATAGTCAAGCAGGTTGTTGTACGAACCGCTTAAGCACAGCAGCGAAGCCCATCCGGCCTGCGCCCACAGGGCATTCGCGGGAACGGCATGGCGGTTCAGCTTCCGCGCACCCTTAAAAAACAGGCCGTCTTCTGCCATCGCTTCATACAAACGCGCACCGGCCAAAATCAAACCATTATTACAGCCAAAGGTGCTCACCATAATAAGCAGTGCCATAATCCAAACACCTGAGTCGCCGAGGATAACCGCCGCTGCGGCAGCGCCTACACGGTCGTTGGCGGCATGGCTAATGCTCAGGCCGTTCAGCCCGTTGGCCTGCAGAGGCAACAAGGCCAGATAAGCCACGTTGGCCATGATGTACACCAGCGTAACCAAGAGCGTACCCATGAACAGGCTGCGTGGTATGTTGCGGGATGGATCTTTGATTTCACCGGCAATGAAGGTTACGTTGTTCCAGGCATCGCTGCTGAACAGGGAACCAATAAGGGCAGTGCCAAAGGCGGTAATGGCCGCCCAGGAGCCCAGTGTTTCCCAATGCACTGTATCCTTAGGGCTGCCGTAGGCCTGGAATCCGAGCTTCCAGTTTTCAGACCACATATTGCCCTTGAATATCCAGTACACACCTGCTCCAATCAAACCAAACAAGGCCAACAGCTTTGCCATGGTGAAGATGCGCTGTATCCATTTTCCTTCCTCAATGCCTAAGGTGTTCAGCCAGGTGAGCAGCAGGATGGAGCCAATGGCCACACCCTGAGCGGCACTGATCTTAAACCCGGCAATATTGACCAGCACATGCTCGCTCCCCAATCCGGGAAGGAGCACGCTGGTATAGTTGGCAAAGGCCATAGCTACGGCAGCAATAACCCCCGATTGTATGACGGTGAACACACTCCAGCCATAAACAAAGGAGGTCATGGCCCCGAAAGCCCTGCGTATGTACACATATTGCCCTCCGGCCTTGGGCATCATACCCGCCAGCTCGCCATAGCTGAGCGCCGCCGTGAGGGTAATCAATCCGGTAACAAACCAGGCCAGCAGCAGGAGCCCGGGTGAGCCCAGCTGCCGGCTCATGTCGCTGCTGACCAGAAAAATGCCGCTGCCAATCATGCTCCCTGAAACAATCAGGGTAGCATCGGCGAGTCCGAGGGAACGTATCGGTTTCAGAAACGTACGTTTATTTCAGGTGATGGGCCCTGAGTCGGGAATGGCGTATGCTGTATCCGAAGTACACCACCAAACCGACCAGCAGCCATGCCGCTGCGGTTGACAGGGTGAAAAGGTCCAGTGAGAAAATCATGACCATACAGACCAGAATCCCCAGGATGGGTACCAGTGGAACCAGCGGGGTTTTGAAGGGCCTGTGCAGGTCTGGTTCTGTTTTGCGCATGATGAGTACACCCGCGCTTACCAGCACAAAGGCAAACAAGGTACCCACCGAGGTAAGGTCGCCGGCCAGGCTGCCAGGAACAAAGGCGGCAAACAAACCCACAAACAGCAATAAAATAAGGTTGCTCTTATAAGGCGTATGGTATTTAGGATGTACTTCTGAGAAGGCGCCGGGTAGCAGGCCATCCTTGCTCATGCTGAAGAACACACGGCTCTGACCCATCAGCATCACCAGGATTACCGAGGAGAAACCGGCCAGGATGGCCACGTTGATGCTGTCACCCAGCCAGGCGTAGCCGGTCATGTATTGTTTCACCGCATAGGTTACCGAAGCTTCCTTGCCGGCGGTCATAAATTCCCTGTAAGGCGCAACACCGGTCAGCACATGGGCAAAAAGCACGTACAAAACGGTGCAGACCAAAAGCGAAACCAAAATACCAATGGGCATATCGCGTTTGGGGTTCTTTGCTTCCTGGGCAGCCGTGCTCACGGCATCGAAGCCGATGAATGCGAAGAACACAATGGCCGCGCCGCGCAACACACCCAGCCAACCATGGTGGAAGGCAGGAGCGTAGGAGTATTCTTTACCGTTGGGCAGCTTCAGTGGTGCCGCATCATCGGGAATCAAGTAGGGAGTATGGTTATCGGGATTGATGAATTTCCAGCCGATGTAGATAAAACCAAGCACGATGGTAACCTTCACCACTACCATCACGGCATTTACAAAAGCGCTCTCGCTGGTGCCACGGATGAGCAGCAGGGTGAGCGCACCCAGAATGACCAGGGCAGGCAGGTTAATCATGCCATGCACCAGTTGACCGTTTACGACGGCCGATTCAAAAGGTGAATGACACCATTCATAGGGTATTTTCCCGCCTAAAAGGTTATTGAGGTATTCACTCCAGGCGATGCTCACTGTGGCAGCACCGAGGGCATATTCCAGAATCAGCGCCCAGCCGATGATCCAGGCGAACAGCTCGCCCATGGTGGCGTAGGCATAAGTATAAGCACTTCCTGCAATAGGCAGCATGCTGGCAAATTCCGCGTAGCAAAGGCCTGCGAAGGCACAGCCGATGGCCGCAATCAGGAAAGAAAGAGTTACCGCCGAACCGGCAGCCTCACCTGCGGCGGCAGCGGTGCGCACAAACAACCCTGCTCCGATGATGGCGCCAACGCCCAGGGCAATCAGGTTCCACACGCCGAGGGTGCGTTTCAGTTGACTGCCCTCGCCCGCCTCACTGTGTAACAGGTGGATGGGTTTTCTTAAGAATAGTTTGCTCATGGCTTTAAGAAAGCGCAAAATGCAACATTTTCGGTAAAAATCCCGTTTCGCAAGCTCCTGTGGTTCTCGAAGGCAGCCCTGTTGTCATGGTATCCCTCGGCTTCGCTCCCCCACCCCCACAGCTCATTGCTAAGTCGACTTGGTGGGGGCAGGCACCATGACAGATTTTTAATCACCATGACAGGTATTTTGGCTCCACACAACATAAGGCATTACTAATTTCAAACCATCTAACAAATTACAACCCAACAACGCCGCAAAAGGACCGGCCTCAAATGATGGGAGGTGTTAAACGCAGCAAGCCGCCGCTAAATGCCGAGGAAGCTGCCCGGGAACCAGCACTTACCACTTACCACTTACCACTTATCCCTTACCACTATCCAAGCAGCCTTGATTTTTTGCTTACTTTTTCATCAAGGAAAAAGTAAGAGAAAAGAATAGTGTAAGGTTCATTCAGTGGTGAGCAGAATCCCTAAGCGCTCTAAAATAAAATTTAGCCAAATTTGCCATCACTTAATTATTCACGGTTTCCCGCCGCTCGCTTCGCGTGGTAGTGCCTGCCCCCACTGAATTGCGTTAGCAATGAACTGTGGGGGAGCGTTTGGAACTACCCCCAATGGTTCGACGCGGCTCACCATGACAGACTTTATATGCTCACCATGACAGGCTTTTTGGCTCAACATGACATAAGACATTGCGAATTCCAACCCATCCCACCAACCACTATTCAGCAACGCCGCAAAAGGACCGGCCTCAAATGATGGGAGGCGTTAAACGCAGCAAGCAGACGCTAAAAGCCAAGGAAGCTCCGAGCCGCTCGGGGACCGGCACTTACCACTTACCACTTATCCCTTACCACTATCCAAGCAGCCTTGATATTTTGCATCCTTTTTCATCAAGGAAAAAGTAAGAGACAATTCTTGCTTAAGGATTCAATAGGTTGGCACAGACCCCTGTCATAAGCATATATTCAAAATGAGCTCAGGATGACAGCACCATGACAGGCTTTCTTGCTTACCTTAACATGCTCTTCTGTTTTCGCAGAGCACCTTCAGGGTGCAGCAATCATTCCCCGCAAATCATCCAACGTATTGATTTCCTGCACCGTCTTATCGCGGCGCCAGCGCACCATGCGCGGAAAGCGCACCGCTATGCCTGATTTATGCCGCTTGCTGGCACCAATACCTTCAAAGGCAACTTCAAAAACCAGCTGCGCCTCTACCGAACAAACCGGCCCAAAACGCTCAAGGGTATGGTCTTTAATCCAGCGGTTGATGGCAGCAAACTCGTCGTCACTCAACCCTGAATAGGCCTTGGTAAAGGGCACCAGGTTCCGCTGGGCATCATAAACGGCGAAGGTGAAATCGGTATAAAGCCCGGCGCGGCGACCATGACCGCGTTGGGCATAAATCATCACCGCGTCCACGGTATAGGGATCTGTTTTCCATTTCCACCAGGAGCCCTTGCGGCGTCCAGTCTGATAAGACGCATCCCGTTGCTTGAGCATAAAGCCTTCAGCCAGGTGTTCCCGGGCCTGAGCGTGCAGGTCCTTCAACCCTGACCAGCTGTCAAACGCCACCAGGGGCGAAATTCCCAGAGTGGGCAAATCCAGGCGTGCTACCAAGGCTTCCAGCAACGCCCTTCGCTCCTGCTGCGGTTTCCGGCGGATGTCTTCACCTTCCCATTCCAAAAGATCATAAGCCAGCATGACCACCGGAGCCTTTTTCATGGTGGCCGCCGACACCTGCTTCCGGCCCAATCTTGACTGCAACACCTGAAAGGGCAGCGGCTTCCCTTCGCTCCAGGCCAGCACCTCACCATCCACCACTGCCTGTATATCTGCCAGCGCCGGATGCGATACCAGCTCCGGAAACTGTGCACTGATCAGCTCTTCACCCCGCGACCACAGATGCACCTGTCCCCCACGCGCAACCAACTGCCCACGGATGCCGTCCCACTTCCACTCTGCAAACCAGTCTTCGGGCTTGCCCAAGTGCGCTAAGTCCTGCTCTAATGGATAGGCCAGATAAAAGGGATAAAGCCGCGCATCATCGCGACGCTCGTCGAGCAGCAATTCCTGCCAGCCTGTTGTTTGCGGACTCCAGTTCCCCGAAAGGCGCAAGGCCACCACCGCGTCTTCCAGACCCAAAAGCCTGGCAAGTGCCTGCACGAGCAACTGCTGCGACACACCTACCCTGAAACCACCGGTAATCAGCTTATTGAACACAAAACGTTCATGCCTGCCCATGCCCATCCATATGCTATGCACAGCTTCCCGCACCTCTGCGGATTCACGGCTTTTCCAGGAACTGATTTCTTCCATGCATTCCGCCAGCGACATCCGGCAATGCTCCACGCCTTCCGGAACCAGGGCTGCCAGGCATTCGCTCATGTCGCCGGCAATATGCCAGCATTCATCTACCAACCAAAGCGGAATTCCCGCCATTTCACCGGCCCAGGCGCGCAGCATGGTGGTGTTGATGCTCCGTCGCGGCCTGCGGTGCGTGAACAGTGCCACGGCCCAAACACGGTCGGCCTCCGGCGCTTCCCTGAAATAGTCCATCAGGGCTTCCTTCTTTTTGGTTGTTGAAGTGGTTTGGTCTAAAGCGGCGATGAGGTGGGCGAATTGTTTCATTCTGTTCCCTCCTCGCGCATATCGGCAGATTCACCGGTGAAGTTGGCGCGCACCACCTGGGCATCCAGTCCGTGCATTTCATTCAGATAGCGCGAAAACAGCGCCGCATAGCCGTGGGTAACAAATACCTGTGCAGCGCCGGTGGCCAGCACCGCGGAACGAAGGCCATCCCAGTCGGCATGGTCGCTCAGGGCAAATCCACGCTCGGCATTCATCCACCTGCGGGTTCCGCGCAGCGCCATCCAGCCGCTGGCTGCAGCCTCAGCATAAGGCTCAAAGCGCTTGGTCCAGTTGCTCTCGGCTACCGAGGCGGGTGCGATGATTACCGTACCCGGCGCAATATGCTGTTGTCCTGAAACCAAAGGCGGGTTGGGAATATCGAGTCCTGCGGCCAGCAGCGCCAGATTGGTATTGCGCACGGAACCATGCACCAGCATGGGTACTCCAGCTGCATGCAGGGCGCACATGATGCGCTGTGCTTTCCCCAGCGAATAGGCATGGATGAAGGCATTGCGCCCTTCGGCAGCAAGACCGCGTATCCATTGAAGCATATCGGCAACCACTTCCTCCTGGGGCCTCCAGCGAAACAAAGGAAGGCCGAAGGTGCTTTCCGTTACAAAATGGGTGCAGCGTATGGGCTCAAAAGGCGTGCTGAGGCCATCGTTTTCCGTTTTATAATCGCCGGAAAGCACCCATACCTCATCTTTATAAGCCACGCGCACCTGCGCCGAGCCGGGAATATGCCCTGCCGGGTGTAGGCTCAGTTCCACTCCGTTGATAAAACGCTTTTCGCCGTACTCCAGTGTTTCCAGGCTGATGTCGG
The DNA here is from genome assembly GCA_947463095.1 of Flavobacteriales bacterium. Taxonomy (GTDB): domain Bacteria; phylum Bacteroidota; class Bacteroidia; order NS11-12g; family UBA955; genus REEB481. Next base: position 46,206 of record CANHRE010000007.1, read on the forward strand.
AACCCAGACGCAGACGCATCACTGGCCCCGACACGCGATGGGCGAGGTAGTGGCCATGCCCGCGGTAGGAATGGTCGGAATGGGCATGCGTAATGACGGCACGCGGCACCGGCTTCCAGGGGTCTATATAGAAATCACCCCGGGCACAATAGAAACCCCGTTCCGTAAAGCTGATCAACACAAGCGACAAACTTCGTGAAGCAGGATTATGTTTGGGTCATTTAGCCGGAAAGCTTTGCAATTTTCGATGATGCAGAACATAGTTTTGTTTGCGGAAGCAAGCAGCTTTCTATGTTTCGCCACATCACAAATACCGTATGGGTATTATCCCTGGTGAGCCTGTTCACCGACATGGCCAGCGAGATGCTGTACCCCGTCATGCCACTCTACCTGAAGCAAATAGGTTTTTCGGTGTTGCTCATCGGGATCCTCGAAGGCATGGCAGAGGCCACGGCGGGGTTGAGCAAAGGCTACTTCGGCAGACAATCTGACCTGTCCGGCAAGCGCGTTCCTTTTGTACAGTGGGGATATTCCCTGAGCGCGGTTGCCAAGCCACTGCTGGCTTTGTGGACACACCCCGCGTGGGTATTCGGGGCGCGCACCCTGGACAGGCTGGGTAAAGGCATCCGAACAGGCGCCCGAGACGCCCTGCTCTCTGATGAATCAGCTTCCGGAAGGAAAGGCACCGTTTTTGGATTCCACCGCTCTATGGATACCCTGGGCGCTGCCCTCGGACCGGCACTGGCCCTGCTTTATCTGAACTTCTACCCACAGCATTACCGCGAACTGTTCCTGCTGGCCTTCTTTCCGGGTTTCCTTGCCATGCTGAGTACCCTGTGGCTTCGCCCGAAAACCCTGACATTAAAGCCTAAAAGACCCAAACCATCCTTTTTTAGTGCCATGAGTTACTGGCGCCATAGTCCGCAGGCGTACAGAAAACTCAGCGCCGGACTGCTGGTATTCGCCCTGTTCAACAGCTCTGATGTGTTCCTGCTGCTTCGCGCACGTGAAAGCGGCATGGATGACCCATCGCTCATTGGCATATATATCGCCTACAACTTGGTGTACGCACTGAGCTCCTATCCTCTTGGGATACTGGCTGACCGCATCGGTTTGAAAAACATCCTGTTGTTCGGCATGCTGGTTTTCTCTCTGGTTTATGCCGGGATGGCTTTTTCAGAAAACACCTTCATACTGGGCTCCCTATTCCTCCTATACGGATTATATGCCGCCGCCACCGACGGGATATCCAAAGCGTGGATCAGCGGAATCGTGGAGCGCAAGGATTCAGCCACAGCCTTGGGCAGTTTTGCGGGTTTTCAGAGCATTGCTGCCTTGCTGGCCAGCACCTTGACCGGCTTGCTTTGGATGCTGGCCGGAGCCGAATTCAGTTTGTTGTGCTCCGCCGTGGCTGCTTGTGGCGTAGCGGTTTACCTGAGGTTTTTTGTGCGGTGATTTGGGAGTTCGTAAGTTTTGGAGTTCCTGTCATGGTGTCCCTCGGTTACGCTCCACCACCCCCACGGTGTCTTGCTACGCGTCATAGTGAGTTCATCGAACTACAGTGGGGGCAATCCAGGGGGGGGTAGACGCCTCGCTCGGGCGGGGCTTACCTAAATTCTAGGCACCCCAATTTCGCAAGCTACTACCGAACAAGTGGAGGCTGTCCCTAACCATTTTTATCCATTCCACCAAACAACGCCGCAAAAGGATCGGCCTCAAATGATGGGAGGCGTTAAACGCAGCAAGCAGACGCTAAATGCCAAGGAAGCTCCGAGCTGCTCGACTCCCCCTGTCGCTGCGCTTACGGGGCAAGCTGCTCCCCCACCCCCACGGTGTCTTGCTGCGCAATCCATTGGGGGCAAGCAGTTGCTTTGCTACTCGGTGGGGGCAGGCGGGGACCGGCTCTTACCACTTACCACTTATCCTGTGTATTCCGGCGATATTGACCCCCTATTCCGGGAAGTTGACCCCCCTGCTTACACAACAGGAGGCTACTTCATCGATACCTGTACAAATTCTAAACGGGAAAGCGGATATTTGCCCGTTGTTTCCCCAAGCAAACATGAAAAAACTCATATTCACCCTGATTTTGGGCGCCTTTGCAAGCATGCAAGTGCGCGCCGACGAAGGCATGTGGCCGCTGACCATGCTGGCCAAACTGCAGGATGCCATGCAGGCCAAAGGTCTTAAGTTGACCGCAGAAGACATTTACAGCATCAACAAAAGCTGTCTTAAAGACGCGGTGGTAAGGCTCACCACCAAGCAAGGTCGTATGTTCTGCTCTGGTGAAATCATCTCCGAGCAGGGCCTGTTCCTCACCAACCACCACTGCGGATTCGGTGCTATTCAGGAACTGAGTACCACCGCCGACAACATCCTGGAAAACGGCTTCTGGGCTAAAGACCAAAGTCAGGAGAGGCCTGCCAGCTTCCATATTGCCCTGCTGGCCAAGGTGGAAGATGTGACCGACATGGTGCTCGATGGCATTGCCATCAACGGTTCTGAAGCTGAACGCAGCAAAGCTGTATCTGAAGCCGTGCAAAAGATGACCAAAAAACTCACGGACAGCGAAAAAGAGCAAGGCAAAGAATACAAGGTAGAACTCGTTCCTTTTTACAACGGCAACCGCTTCCTGGCTATGTATTATGTGGTTTACAAGGACATCCGCCTGGTAGGAACCCCTCCACAGAACATCGGCAAGTTTGGCGGTGAAACCGACAACTGGATGTGGCCCCGCCATACCGCAGACTTCAGCATGTTCCGCATATACGTGGGCGCTGACAACAAGCCTGCTGAATACAATGCCGCCAACAAACCCTATGCACCCAAACACTTCTTCCCGATTTCCCTGCAAGGCACCAAGCAGGGCGACTTCGCCATGATTATGGGCTATCCCGGAAGAACCTCGCGTTATACCTACAGCGAAGGCATTCGCTACTTCAGTGAAAAAGACCGCCCCGCCCGCGTGGACGTGCGCCGCAAGGTGCTTGACCTTTATGAAGAGTACATGTTCAAAGATCCGGCCATCAAGCTGATGTATGCCGATAAATACGCCGGACTGAGCAACTACTGGAAGAAATTTATGGGTGAGCGCGACGGACTGAAAAAACTGAATATTTACGAACGCCGCAAAGCTGAAGAACGCGCCTTTGAAAGCTGGATGAATGCTGAAGAAGTGCGCAAAGGGACTTACGGCGAGGTAATGGGTCTTTATGATGAAGCCTATCAGGGTCTGAGCCAGTACGGTATGTTCGGGCTTTACCTCGGAGAGGCCGTAATGAACTGCCAACCATTCTCCGTAGCAGCTTCTTATACAGAACTCGCCAACCTGCTTGCCGATAAAACCAAACAGGCGGAAGCTAAAGAAATGGCCGGCAAGATGATGGGCTCGGTAGATGAAACCTACAAAGAGTTTTATGCACCCATCGAGAAGAATGTGCTGGCCGCCATGATGAAGATGGTTTATGAAGGTTTAGACCCCACGCTTCAGCCATTGGAGTTCCGCAACTGGATTGCAAAATACAAGAACGACTACCAGCGTTTGGCCGATGATGTGTTCAAACGTTCTATGTTCGCCGACGGCGCCAAACTGAAAGCCTTCCTCGCCAAACCTTCCGCAGCCATCAGCAAAGATCCGGTCATGATGATCTGGCAGGCCTTCAATAAGAAGAGCGCCGAACTTCAGCCGGCGATGATGGCCGTCAACACCAAACTGGGACGCGCCAACCGCCTGTTCCAAAGCGCCATGCTCGAGATGAACCGCGACGGCAAACTGATTACGCCCGATGCCAACGCAAGCATGCGTCTTACCTATGGCACTGTGCTGAGCTACGACGCCCGTGATGCCGTTCACTACAACGAATTCACCACCCAGAAGGGCGTGCTCGAAAAGTACACCCCCGGCGATATTGAATTCGATGCGCCCAAAAAGCTGATTGATATGCTGCGCAGCAAGGATTTCGGTAACTATGCGAACGCTGAAGGCAATCTGCCCGTGTGCTTCCTGACCAACCACGACATCACCGGCGGCAACAGCGGCAGCCCCGTGCTGAACGCTGAGGGCCACCTGATTGGCACCGCCTTCGACGGCAACTGGGAAGCCATCTCCTCCGACTTCGCCTTTGAACCCGACCTACAGCGTACCATCTCCCTCGACGTGCGCTACACCCTGTTCATCATGGACAAGTTCGGCGGCGCCGGACACCTGTTGAATGAAATGAAGATTATTCGCTAAGCTTTAACGCAGAAAACAAAAACCGGTCTCGAAAAGGGGCCGGTTTTTTTGTGCTCGAATTGGTGATTACATTCATTTGGACACATTCATCAATAAAGCTAAAAACTGTTCCACGCCCAGCGCTTCAACGCCATGCGGAAGCGGGAATTGTTCCTCGCCTCCATGAATCATCCATGCTTTGGTAACGCCGATATCATTACACGCTTCATAAAAACCCCTTGCAGGTTTTGCGGATGAAGAACGTTTGATTTCTATAGCCCATAATTGCCCGTCAGGAGTGCGCAATACCAAATCTATTTCGGCCTGGGCGGCGGTTCGGTAATAACTGAATTCCCATCTGCTGTCGGTTTGAAGCAACAGTTGTTCCACTACAAAGCCCTCCCAGCTGGTGCCCATGCCGGGATGCGACAACAAACTTTCCATATCATGTACTTGCAAAAGGTTATGCAGCAATCCCGAATCCCTAAGATAAATCTTGGGCGTTTTAATCAGGCGTTTTTTCACATTTCCTGACCAGGGTGTCAACTGACGCACCATGTACAAATCGGTCAGAATATCCATGTAGTTGCGCACGGTAGTATGACTCAGTTCCATGCTTCTTCCAACTTCACTCAGATTCACCTGGTTTCCATGGTAATGAGCAAGCATTTTCCAGAACCTTTTCATCCTTACCGGGGCAATTCCAATTCCCAGGGCTGAGATATCGCGCTCCATGAAAGTGGCAATAAAATCTTCCCTCCATAACCAGCTTTTCTTGTCATCCTCGGCCAGATAACTATCTGGATAACCACCCCTTAGCCAACGGCGTTCCTGGTCATACTGCCATTCCTTCGCCGCCTGCAATTCTGGTACTGAAAAAGGCGCCAGTTCCAGATAACGGATACGTCCGGCCAGTGTTTCTGAGCTGTGCTGCATCAACTCCCTGGAGGCTGAACCTAAGAGCAGGAATTGCGCATTACGCTCGCCCTTACGTCTCCGTTCATCTACAATCCCCCGGATTATGCGAAAAACATCGGGTAGGCGTTGTACCTCATCTAAAATGAGCAAACGACCCTCAAAACGCTTCAAGTAGGCTTCGGCATCACTAAGCTTGTTTTGGTCAACATCTGATTCGAGGTCCAGGTATTGGGTTTCTTTGTTTATAACATCGGCTACCGACAACGCCAATGTTGTTTTACCCACCTGGCGAGGTCCTATGAGCGCAACCACAGGCATGGAATGCAAGGCTTCCAGCAGTTGCGCCTCCATCTGACGTTTGATGATTTGCTGCACGAGTATAACAAAGATAGCAATTAACCTTGCGTTTTGAAACTTTGGTTTTCAATTAGCAAGGTTAATTCAGTATCGGCCTCTTGGTTAGGGCTACAGGTTGGCAAACAACCAAGGATCAGAAGGCCTCTTTATCCCAGTGTTTACGCCGGATATATCCTTTGGAAATGAGTTTCGCGCCGCTGATGCTTACACCTGCTTTGTTTCGGTAGCGGGCCTCCGGAATAATGTGCTTCCATTGTTTCATTTCACAGGCGTCGTACAAGCCCAGGCGAATGGCCCTGCGTCCACTCATGATGCGCCCATTGCTCCAGTTCAGGTAATGGCAGTGCTCACAAATCAGGAATGGATCGTCTGCGCTCGGCATCCAGGGATCGTTGTTTGGTTCGCAGTTCAGTCGGAAGCAATCAGCACCCAGATTTACACGATAACTTTCCGTGGGGAAAAGGCGTACCACTGGATACTGCAGGCCATCATATGACTGATAAACGAACAGGTACAAAGTATCTGCTTTGGTGCAGTAGCCTCCCAGGCTTACACTGCGCATTCGTTCCGGCGTTTGGTAAGCATCCACAATGATGGTACCGTAGCATGGTCCTATTAGCTCGAATCTGGTTTGATCTACGTTCACGGGAATACTGTCGAAGAACAAAGTGAACCGGTCACCCTCCAGTCCATAATTAAAGTGCCATTGCAATCTTGGTTCGAGCTTGTTAAAGCTGTATTCCTGGGCATGGAGGATGCTGCAGGGCAGCAATGCAAATAAGCATAGGACACACTTCACAGAGCAACGCATGATTTCCTGATGAATCCGTTCAGCTGAAAAGACATTGCAATGCATAAGCACAATGGGCCTGAATGCTTCCTTAAAACCGATTCAATTTACGCAATCCTGCCTGGTTTTCTTCAACCGGCCCACATCGAAACCGAGCGCGGTGGCCTTATCCAGCGAAGCCTGATAGGTAGGCTCATCCATATTCCGTTGCCGGCTAAGGATCCAAAGAGTATTCCTGTCGGGCGAACCCACCATGGCACG